>NZ_JBFNFI010000013.1:0-53152 GCF_046035495.1 Helcococcus sp. KG196 | reverse complement strand
TGGAAGAATGTTTAATCTCTTTAATTACTCTTACAATAGTAACCTTTGAGAATATCTCCTCTAAGAAATATAGGTCTATTAATGAATACATTTCTTTTTGTTATTATTAACATATTTATTTTTCCCAAACACCGTTAGAGTCCACATACCAGCCATTAATTGTTGTTGATTTAGCCATTTTACCATTACCTAATAGATAATACCATTTACCATTTGTATCTTTTACCCATTTATTTGTTGCCATGTCACCATTATTGTTGAAGTAATACCATGATGAGTAATTATTATCATAAAACCACTCATTTTTTGCCATCTTACCATTACCTAATAGATAATACCATTTACTATTTGTATCTTTTACCCATTTATTTGTTGCCATGTCACCATTATTGTTGAAATAATACCATGATGAGTAGTTATTATCATAAATCCACTCATTTTTTGCCATTTTACCATTTCCTGATAGATAATACCATTTACTATTTGTATCTTTTATCCATTTATTTGTTGCCATGTCACCATTATTGTTGAAATAATACCATGATGAGTAATTATTGTCATATAACCATTCTGTTTTAGCTAATTTGCCATTATTTTTTACAAAATACCATTTATCAGATACTTGCGACCAACTTTTTTTACTGTCTATTGATAGTAACCAGTTAAAGTATTCTTCTGGCTCTACTAATGGGTCATTTTTGTCATCTTCATAACGGCTTTTATAACTTAATACATTTACTTCTGATGGTCCATATCCGTCTGGTGCTTCCCATCTACCAAATCCATATCCTTGGATTGAATAATCATGAACAAATGCTAAGAAGTGTCCTATTTGACCATTATATTTAAGTTTTTCTTCGGGGATTGAGCCAGTGGCTACTTCTATTTTAAAACTACCACCTGCTTTTTCAATGGCTGCTAAAATTTCAGATTTAGTTACAGGTTTGTCAATTCCAAATTTTAATTTCAATACTAAGTCAAAGTTTTCTTTTTCGTCATCATGCCATCCTTTATATGCTGGAATCCATTCGTGTTTTTCGTAGTTAGTTGCTTGACCTTGGTATCTTGCCCATGCTATTTCTCCTGTATTAAACATTTCGGCATGTTCTTTATGTGTTTTATAGTATTCATTTCTAAAAGCTGATTCTAAATTGATTCTCTTATTTGTTTTTAATGGAGTATATCCTTTGCTTTTTCTAAAGTTATTTATCTCTACTAATTCTTTAGCAGCCCTTATTAAGTTATCTTTGTTAAATGATGATTTCTTATCATTCACATCTATTTTACTTAGGAATGCTTTGGCTTGTCCACTTTCATCTCTACTTGCTACATCATTTAATGTCATTCCAAATGCTTGTAAAAATTTTTCAGATTCAGTTTGTGCTTTTGCCTCTACTACTGTATTTCCTATTAAAGGACTTCCTACACTTGTTAAGATTCCAAATGCTAATAAGCAACTCACAAATCCTACTTTTAATTTTCTAATTCCACATTTTGGTTTTCTTTCAATTTTATTAAACATAATAATTTTATCCTCTTCTTATATTCTATGTTATTTTCTATCCATTCTGTTTTGTTTGGTGCCTCCAGATTTCAGACTACCTATTAACTAATGTATTCATTACAGTAGTAAATTGTCTACTCTCTTTCATACGCTCACTCTTAATTCTCAATATGGCATCTAGGTGTGATGCCAATACAAATGCTAATTCCTGTATCTTCACGTTTTTTGGCACTTCATACCATCCCCCCTCTACATTTATTTCTAATAGTTCCTCTTCAGGAATACTATTGATTACTACCTGTGTAGTTAATTCCGAAACAACTGGGTGAGTTGCTTTTACTATTTCTATCGGACTTTCTCCTTTAGTTATCTTATTAGGTTAATACCTATACGAAATTACATCATACTCAAACCATTATCGCCATCATTCTTATTGCTTGTTGGGTTAATACCTATACGAAATTACATCATACTCAAACACCCTCTATCTTATAAATACATTTATTGTCGGTTAATACCTATACGAAATTACATCATACTCAAACTCCAATCAAAGACACTACTTTTGGAATGTAAGACTATATGCTCTTGTCTTTTTTCATTTGAAATGTAATCACTTCTACCAACTACATTTGATATTTTTGTTTGTCTTGAATATACATTTGCCATAGTCCTAAACTCCTTTTTTTTAGTAAATAAAGTATATATTATTTACTAGCTCTTTGCAATAGCACAAATACACCCTTATGGATTTTCGACCTTCAGTCTCTATCCTATAAGGGTGTATTTACTTTAAATTATATAGTGAATAAGAAAACGTTGATATATATAATAAAGTATCATAATATATAAGTATAAAAACAAAAAAACAGGAAGAATAATATTACAAAATTAAAAAAGAAAATAGCTATGTTTTTAAGTGTGCTTATATTTACCTTAAGTTTTACTATACCAGGTGTATATGCTAAGAATAATTTTCTTACTAACAGTTCGAATGAAAAACATTTTATGAGAATGTACAAGAAATAAAAGAGTATTATGAAAAAATAGTAACGAAAGAAAATGCAGTAAATGAAATAAAAACATTATCAAACAGGAATTTAAACATAAAGAGAGAAGTAGAATCTATACAAAATAAAGGCTATGCTTTCGAAGACACTTATCAAGTATTAGAAGGTTCAAAAATGTTCTATTACTCAAATGAAGACAAATCAATAAATGGATTTATTGAAGTAAATTCTGATAATTATTTAGTTTATGAGTTTTCTTATGATTCAAAAGGTCAAATTGAGTCTGGTGTTTTAAGAGATTCAAATAAATCAGTTGAGTATGATAAAGATAATGGAATTACAAAAAAATCAAATAGCGAAACAAAAGTATCTTCAAACAAATTAAGAGTATCTGCTACTGCCTCATCTCAATACTCTAAACCAGATAAAAGAACAGTTTCATTTATTTGTGGACTATTGATGACTTATTCAGGTTGGTCACTAAATCAAATAGCTGCTTTAGTATTAAAAGGATTAGGAGCAGGACCTGTAGGATTGGGAGCTGTAGCTTTATTATTTACATTAGGTACAACTTACGCTTCAACTTATTGCTAATATTAGGAGAAACTAATGAAAAAAAACAGAAATGAACATATAAATATAAAAAAATTAGATATAAAAAAAACATTATTGAGTTTTAATATATTTTTATTTTTTGTTTTTATTTTTAGGATTATTATTGACAGAAACAAGTTTACAGACATAGTACCAACCTTTACAGCCATATTGTTAAGCGTAAATATATCTTTTTTAATAATTTATAATTTAATTATTAAAAAAAATTCTAAAGATGATGAAATTAAAAGTAATATTAAATTGATAGTGTTTTCAGCACCTTTAGTTGTTTTGTTAGGGATTTTATTTTTTAATATTTTTATAAAAGTAATGTAAAAATGAAGGGAGATTATTTCCTCTCTTCATTTTTTTTTATAATTCTTCAACATCAATCTGGCCATTTATATTCTCGATTACTTCTTCACGGTTTAATACCTATACGAAATTACATCATACTCAAACTATGCCATCTCCAAATTTCATGCCCGATTCGTTTAATACCTATACGAAATTACATCATACTCAAACTAGAAGAAAGTGAGATCAATATGGATAATAGTTTAATACCTATACGAAATTACATCATACTCAAACTATGCCATCTCCAAATTTCATGCCCGATTCGTTTAATACCTATACGAAATTACATCATACTCAAACCACTCCCTGCCGCAGCGTATCCTATATATGGTTTAATACCTATACGAAATTACATCATACTCAAACCATAACGCTTAACGAAGATAACTATCAATAGTTTAATACCTATACGAAATTACATCATACTCAAACTAAGTCACAAGCTATACCATGCACTTGATAGTTTAATACCTATACGAAATTACATCATACTCAAACTATAATTCCGCCATTTACTTGTGTATCAAAGTTTAATACCTATACGAAATTACATCATACTCAAACATCATTCTAAAAATTGCACCACTTCTTAATGTTTAATACCTATACGAAATTACATCATACTCAAACGCCGTATCTTTTAGATAGTTGACACAAATAGTTTAATACCTATACGAAATTACATCATACTCAAACTTGATATTCTCTTCTTTCCTCTGGTGTTAAGTTTAATACCTATACGAAATTACATCATACTCAAACGGGAGGAAGTATTGGAATATATAAAATTAAGTTTAATACCTATACGAAATTACATCATACTCAAACAAGGTTGCTTAGGAAATAACTCGTTTACAGGTTTAATACCTATACGAAATTACATCATACTCAAACAATTGTGCTACCCATAGAATCCCATTTTTTGTTTAATACCTATACGAAATTACATCATACTCAAACAACGTCGCGTTATATCTTTGTATCATCGTTGTTTAATACCTATACGAAATTACATCATACTCAAACGCGTGAAATTTACCATCTATCCAATCATATGTTTAATACCTATACGAAATTACATCATACTCAAACCGTTGGAAGAATTAATTCATGCTGCTAATCGTTTAATACCTATACGAAATTACATCATACTCAAACATAAAAATTGACTTGGGTCTAATATCAAGAGTTTAATACCTATACGAAATTACATCATACTCAAACGCATTTCTTGCAGTTTGCTTATTGGAGCTAGTTTAATACCTATACGAAATTACATCATACTCAAACGAACTTCTTCTATTTCTTCATCAGATAAATGTTTAATACCTATACGAAATTACATCATACTCAAACGAACTTCTTCTATTTCTTCATCAGATAAATGTTTAATACCTATACGAAATTACATCATACTCAAACATAAATCTGTACCCACTTTTCAAAAACTTGGTTTAATACCTATACGAAATTACATCATACTCAAACTTAATGCACCTTCAATATTTTGTTTTGCGGTTTAATACCTATACGAAATTACATCATACTCAAACAGTGAAATTAAAAGAGGAGAAAAATGTGAAGTTTAATACCTATACGAAATTACATCATACTCAAACAGCAATTCAGTAGTAAAAAATTTTTCTTTAGTTTAATACCTATACGAAATTACATCATACTCAAACACGTCATGTCTACAATATTTAATAGACTCTGTTTAATACCTATACGAAATTACATCATACTCAAACAACTCATTTCTTCTGAAAAAGCAATAACCTGTTTAATACCTATACGAAATTACATCATACTCAAACCTCAAATCCATGAGTGGTATCGACTCCATCACAAGTGGTAATCTCATATATGGTATAAATTATAAAATTCTACACAAATCATTATCAAATAAAATTTGATTTTTTATAATTTTATTATTCATATATATCTTATCATAATTTATAATCAAAATATTATTTTTCATTATAAAATCAAATAATAGATTAAACTCTTCATTACTCAAAAATTGTGTTAAATTTATAAATATAAAAATATCTACTCCAAAAACTTCTAAATACAATTTTAAATAATTAATCAAATTTTCAATATATGAACTATATTCATTATTTATTTTGATTCCAAAAGATTTTAATATATATGTAAAATCTACTTCATCATCTATTTCCAATGGTATTTCATATTCAAATATCAAATCTGAAATAAAGTTTTTTAACATTATATTATTTTGATAGTATTTATCTAAAAATATTTCACTTTTTGATAATAAAAATAAATCTTTAATTATTTTATTAATTATTTTCTTATCTTCAAAATTAAAGGTAGTAATATTTTCAATAAATTCAAAATTATTTATAATTTTTTCTTCTTCATATATATTTATATATTCATTATTTTTTATTCCTTCTATAACTTTTCTAAATTCATGTAAATTTTCTATAGTTATATTATAAAAATTTCCGTAATCAAGCAAATATGGTTCATTTAATAAATTATAAACTAAATTCATAACAAAATTACTCCTTTATCACTATCAATAATATCTGAACGTTTTACTCCTATTACATATTCCATAGATTGATATTGTTTTTCAGTAATAGCTATGAATTGAATCAAGCCTTCTTTTGGTTTATTCTTATATATCCTATCCTTTATAGTTCTTAAAGTAGTTTGGTTTAATAGTAATTTACAGTATACTGATTCCTGCATCATAAAAAAACCTTCTTTTATCAAAAATTTTCTAAAATTTCTATATTCTTTTTTATCTTCTAATGTTATATTAGGTAAATCAAAAAATAATAATATTCTCATAAATCTATAACTCATAATCAATAAACTTTATTAAACTTATATCTCCTGTTTCTATAGCTTCAAATAAACTCTTACAATATACTGTAATCGAGTTTAAGAAAGTATAATTTATTCCTTCAATTTTTACATTTTTTTCTAAAATATTTAATACTACACTCTTTTCAAATTTATCAAATTTTTGTGGCATATATTCAAAAACTACATTATCAACAATTGGACGTAAAATTTCCATGAAATCACTCGCCAAATTATAATAATTAAATTGATTATCATGAAATATTCCTAATTGAGTTAAATATCCCATTGAAACTATTTCTCTAGTAAAAATCGACAATAAAATTGAGTAACCAAAATTTAACATAGCATTTATAGGATGATCCATTCCCCTTGAAAAATCCTTACCAAATAATGTATTAAAATATACTTTAGCCGCATGTCCTTCTCTATTTGAAATATCTCCTAATTCTACTTCATCTATATATTTAGTTAATAAATTGTATGAATCATTATCTATAAATGATAGTACTCTTGCTTGATTAAATATTTTAAATTTAACCACTTCAGCCCATACTTTTTCTTTATTTTGTTTTTTCCATTTTATTTGTTTTTTTATACTAGCTACACAATTAAACTTATTATAATAATTAATAATTTCCCCAATAGGACAATGATCACTTCCAGAAAAAATTATTTTTACTTTATTTTCAATTAAAGACTCAATTAATGCAGTTGTAATTGAAACAGTTGTTGATTCAATAATTAATATAGCTATTTCAGGAATATGTATTTTATAAATTTCCTCTTTTCTAACAATCATATTATTTAATTTCAAGTCGAGTTTAGCTCGACCTGAAATTAAAACTGTTCTCCATCCCATTAGTTTATCCTTATTCTTTTTTCAAAAGCACCTGTAATTGATTTATTAATAATATAAATTTCATTTTTTAATTTTTGTGGAATTCTAGCCTTTCCCATATGTTTTCCTAATCCTATTGAACTTAAATCAGCTAATTGTAAAGTTTTATTGGTCAATTTAATTAAATTAACTAATAAATGACAATTATTTATATAATTATCTTTATTCAAATTATCAATATCAAATTTAGGCACATTAAGTCTTTTTGAGTATATTGAATGATCCAATTTTCTCTTGATAAGTCTTATATAATTTAAAATCATATACTTATCTTCCTCGTCAAATAAATCTGTTTTATATTCATTATATTTATTAAATTTATTGATTAATAATTTTATAACATAAGTATCATTTAATTTCCAGAACATTTGCATATTTGGCTCTAAGCTAAGCTGTTTATCAGTTTTGCCACTAATCAAATATCTAAATCCATTAAGTTCTATCTCTGTTTTATATTTAATTTTATCAATTATAATATTAGGTTTATCTAAACCTAATATAGAATCACAATAATTGATTAATTCACTTTTATTATTTTTAATTTTATTTGCAATATAAATCGGAACCATTTCTATACTTCTTACAATCTCATTCCTTACTACATGTTCAACTAAAAAGAAATAAGCTCCACTTATACTTTTATATCCACCATATTTAGTTACATCACATAGTCTTTCATTTTTCTTTAATGGTAAATATGAAGTTCCTTTCTTAATGTCATCTTTAGATACAATTGTTGCATTAAATAATTCTCCCTTTTGTTCAAAAGAATCGTTACTAAATAATACAGATGGTTTATTCAAAGTATCAATTATTTTTTTCTTGCCTTCAGCAACATCCCATATTTTTTCACCTTTGGAAAATTGGTCCCTTTTAAAAATATGTTTTATAGAATAATCTAATAAATTTTCTTTTCTATTATTTTTAATAAAATTCATAGGGTTTGATGTGAATTTTTTATTCCATACATCTCCGACAATAATATTTAAGAATGCATCATGAGCATGGTGTAAATCATTTAATTCTCTACACTTTAGAACTTCAAAATCTTTTCTTAATTCACTTGTTAATTCAGCTTTTACAGTAATTACTTTTGAATTAATATAATATTTTTCAAAAAGTTCTTTTACAACTTTTGTAGACTGTCTAGTTTCTACCAATTGTCTATTAATAAATCCTGCTAGCTCTTCATTTGTCAATTCTTGATTTCTATTTAATCTATCATATTTCTCTTTAGAAATAAGACCATTTTTTAGTAATCTATACCAATAATTTTTTATTTCTTCATTATTTCTAATTGAAGATGGTATTGGATATTTATCTCCTTTTACTGTTTGATTTAAATTTCTTTTTACTAAAACTAAATTATTTATAATTGAATCATCTTTTTTTAATTTTCTTGGAATAATATGATCTAAATCATACATATTTTTATCATAAATATCTTCTAAATCAATTTTTTCTCCAGAATACATGCATCTTCCCATTTGAGTAAAATATAAATATAACGCTCTATTTCTAAAATCAATATCATTAAAATTTTCTAATTCATTATATAATTTTCCATTTTCTTTTTTAATAGATTTATATAAATTCAATAATTGTGTTTTTCTTGAATCTTTTCTTTCTGGTTTTTCATCTTTTGATCTAGCTATTTCAATAAATATTTTATCGGGTTCTTTCCCTAATACTTTAATCAATTCTTTATTTATGTTAATAACTTGCCATATCATTTTCTTTACAGATGGAGATACATATAATGAATCGATTACACTATAATCTAAATTTTTAGGTAAGTTAGCTTGTCTAAGTTTATTTATCTTCGAAATAAAATCATAATTACCACTTAATATTTGCATAAAATTATCATTATTTTCTCTCATAAAATAAATAATCGTCCCAATTTGACCTGTTTCTAGTTCAGTTCCTTCTAGTCCATTTAATAATTTTTTAGAAAATCTTCCCCAGTCTTTATACTTTTTAGAGACTATTTCTTTCAGTTGTTTTTCACTTAAATTAGGATACTTTTCTCCAATTTTTTTAGTTAATAATTTTATATTACCCGTATGAATAGTAATTTGTTCAATTATATCTTCAACCATATTTATATTAAAATTATCACCTAATATATTTTTAAATTCTACATAAGAGCTCATATTTGCCTTAAGTTCAGTATCAATTCCCGTAAAATTTATTTCATTTGTTTTTTCTATATAATTATTTATAATTAAAAAATTCCTTATTTTTTTTAAAGTCACTTTAGAATATTTTTTATATAATTCGTCAATTATCTTTTTCTTTACATCAACTTGTAATGGTTGATTATTAATTTTAAGATTATTTAATTCATTTAGCACCATATACTCTTGATAAAGCAAAGATGATTTAGGTAAAACTTTCTCATTAGGTAAATAAGTACATTCATTAATCATTCTTTTTATAAATTCTTCTTCAGATTTATGTAAATCAACTACAGTTTCAAAATTCCAAGGCCTAATTTTTTCATTTTTATATTCTTCATTTTTAACTATCCAAGCATTTCCACCTTTATTTTTATGATAGTCATTTAATGGTCCTACATAATATGGAATTCTAAATTTAAATATCTTTTCAATCTTTTCAGCCCTAGTAAATCCATCTTCTTTTACTTCAAAAGATGGATAATCTAATAGTAAATTTTCTATTATTTTTCTTAGCTCAATTAAATGAACTTGATGAGGTATTACCGAATTAGTTGAAACGATTTGTTTTAATAGGAATTGCTCATTTTCAATTTTTGAAATAATATATAAATAATCTTTATCATTATTATCTACAATTTTATTTAATTCTTTTTTTATATAATTTATGAAATCTTCATAACTACATTTTTTTACAGGAAATATTCTTTTTTTATTATTATAATAGCCTAAATATGCTACATATCCTTTTTCATTAGATTTATCTCTAAAAATTTGATTATAAACTTTATTATCTGAATCATATTTTCTTATTAAATTTTTTAATAATTTTAAATCATTTTGATGGTTATTATAGGATTCAACTTTTGCATCAGATAAATATTTATGACCTTTTAGTATATCTTTTAATAAAATGAAATCATATATTGCTTTTAAATTAATAATTAATTCATATTTATATCCTAATAAATTTTCAAAATATTCTAAATTTTCTTGATATTTTTCATCAGAAAGTTCAAAATCAGTTTTTTTATCTTCTTCTACTTTCACTTTTATTTCATCATCATTAAATATATCCTTTACCTTAACTTTTCCTGATATTACAAGAGTAAAAATACTATTTAGTATTTTTATTTTAGTTTTATCTGATTTGTAATTAGGTATAATATTTTTTACTTTATTTTTCTTATCAGTCTTTTTTAATGAATTATCTAACAAGACAGTAAATATTTCATTATAAAAATCTTCATCTAAATTTATATCTAATTCTTCATTAATTATATTCATTAAATTATATAGATATGGTTTGTAATCTGTTATATTATTTAGTTCACCATCAATAAGGAAATGCCCCCTCTTCTTCATCATTTGATTAATTGCCAAAAAATATAACCTTATATCTTTTTTTTCAGAATGTTCTATTAAATCTTTTCTTAAATGAAAAATTGTTTTATATTTTTTAAAATATTCTTTATCAGTAAAATTCAAGTCATCAAACAATGAGTATTTTCCATTTATTTTTTTATCCTCTTCCCAATACTTACTTTCATCTAACCTCAAATAAAAATTTTTGTCTACTTTACTAATTTCTTCTTCGAAAATTTCCCTTAATAATTGGAGTCTCATTCGTTTCCTATCGTTACGCCTTTTTGAAGATCTAAAACCTCTTCTTTCTGCTGCCGTTTTAGCTTCAGAAAATAATCTTACACCCCATAAATCTTTACCTTTTTTTCTTATAAGGTTATAAACTTCATCAGTAACTGCCCATCCTACAGAATTTGTTCCAATATCTAATCCTAAGTAATATTTTCCCATTATTCCTCCTAATATAATAAAAACTTGACAAATAAAATTTTTTTTGAAATAATGTATACATAATCTTGTTAATACCTATACGAGATTACATCATGAGTTCAAATAAAAATTTATTCGAATCGCCCGCAGGGCTTGCATTGGCAAACTAAACAAATCTACGGATTTGTTTTTTTATTTTAAATACATTTCAAAAAACGTATATCATATTTATTATATAATATTCATTTATTTTTATCAATATAAATCTTTGCTCTCTTACCATAATATTCTTTATTTGTAACTTTAGCATATAATAATTTTTTTGCATACATTTTAAAGAGAAAAGATTATATTATCACTTTTAATAAATAACCTATTTCTATATTTTTTAATTATTCAATAAACTCTTCACTCATTTTACCATCAACAATTTTAAAAACTCTATCACAATGCTTTAAAAGTCTATTATCGTGAGTTACCATTATAGTTGTTCTATTTGAGTCTTCTGTAATTTCTTTTAGAATTTTTACTACATCCATTGCCCTATTTGTATCTAAGCTTGCTGTAGGCTCATCTGCTAATATTAAATTTGGCTCTGGGTATAAAGCTCTAGCAATAGCTGCTCTTTGTCTTTCACCACCAGATAAATCACCCGGATATTGATCTTTTCTATTGTAAATTCCAAATTTTTCCATTATTGATTTTGCTTTTTCCTTATTGTGTTTCGTTTTATTAAACTTATCAACTAACTCAAATTGTTCAGAAATTTTTAAAAATGGTACTAGATTTGAAGCTTGCAATATAAACCCAATTTTATCAAATCTTAAACTATTTCTATCTTTTTCATTCAATTCACTAATATCTTGTCCATTGAAAAATATTTTTCCATTTGTTGGCTTTTGTAATCCACCCATCATTGTAAGAAGTGTAGATTTTCCTGAACCTGATGGCCCAATTATAGCTACTAATTCTCCAGAATTAACTGAAAATGACGTTTCCTTTAATGCTTCTATTTTATCATTTCCATCTTGAAATTCTTTATTTACTTTTTCAAATCTTATTATTTCGCTCATTATTAACTCCTAATCTAACACTTCTAATGGATCAACTTTTGTTACACCTCTTACAGAAAATATTGCACCAACAAGTGAAATTACAACTATTATCAACGCTATTAATCCGTAAAATGTATAATTTGATTTAAATGGAACAGTCTTAGGTAAAAATATTTCTGAAACTAGATTTAATCCTAATCCAATTAATACACCTATCACACTTACTAAAAAAGTCTGATGAATTACAGATTTAGAAATATATAAGTTTGATATCCCCTGTACTTTCATTATTCCAAATGTTTGTTTCTTTTGCATTGTTATAATATACATAAAGACACCTAGTACTATAGTAGATATTAGTATTAGAAATCCTATCATTAGTCCAAATGTAAGTACTTGAGCTAAATATCCAGGAATCTCATTTATGAATTCGTCAATGCTTATTACATCATATTTTTCATTAGTTTTTAAATCATTTTCACCATGAACAATTATACCAGCAATTCTCTCAGGAATATTTTTCGTAGCACCCGAAGTTGCATCAGTTTTATCATCATTTGATTCAGCATCATGTTTTACAAAACTTAAAATGTTTGGTGATGATTCATTTAATTCTGTATAAATAACTGAAGAAACATTGTATTTTGATTCTTTTGTAAATCCAACTATTTCATACTCTCTATCATTCATACTTATTAACAGTTTGTCTCCAATTTCAAGTTTTTCTTCATCTTTAAGTGAAATTGAAGCTAGAACTTGATCTTTATTTTCAGGTTTTTTTCCTTCTATTATTTCAGGATAAGCCTTAGAATCTTGATTTAGTCCAATCATAGCAATGTTAATTGTATTTTCTTTAGATTCATTTGAATTTTTATATGCTACAACTCTTGCCAAATTTATTGGTGAAATATCATAATTCTTTAAATCGTCAAGTGCCTTCTTATCCATCATTGATGCTGATAAATTTGAATTTGTACCTGATTTTAATACAATTTTATTTGCATTCCACATTTCTACAGCTGTCACATTGTCTTTTGCAAGTCCATATGCTAAGCCAGTTAAGAAGAAAACTAGATATGAAATTAATACTACAATACATATAATTAAAACAAATCTACTTTTCTCTTTTTTCATTTCTTTTATTGCTAAAAACATTATCTCTCCTTATTAATTTTATATAATATATCACATATTATATATTAAGGAGTTGTATTTTACAACTATTAATGTTAGGATATATTTATAAAAAATTTATGAGGTATTTATGGATTTTATATGTTTTATTAATATGTTTTATAGATATGGCAAAAAACTTTTAGAAGAAATGTTGTCAGATAAAAATTTAAATATGCAAGAATTAATAGTACTTTTACTTATTAATGAATCAAAAGGGATTTTCCAAAGTAAATTGCTAAATTTTACCGCTCTAGATAAAGGAAATTTCTCAAAATTTTTAAGACAACTTGAAAATAAGGATTTGATTTATAGAGTTGCAAGTGAAGAAATGATTGGACAAAATATGTGTTATCTTACTAAAAATGGTAAAAAATTAATTCCTCATTTAAAAGACACTCTTGATAAATGGCAAAATTCACTTTTAGAAAACATAGAAAATGAAAAGGTTGAAAATTTTAATAAAGTATCTAAGTCAATTTCTGAAAATCTTATTGAAAAATTAAAAATAAAATGGTAAGACACTTTATTATCACAAAACTCCATCATTTTCAATCTTTCCTTTCATGGCAGGCTTTACAAAATATTTTCCCATTTATCATATTCTTCCCATATCTGGATATTTGATATTTTACTTATTTGCTTCTTCCCTGATTTTTATAAAAACAAGTAAAGGTTCTTATCTTATGTTTTTTGTATATCTTTACGGTACTTTTTGATATATAATGATAATCTCTCAAGTAACAATTGTCGGGAAATCATATATGTTAAAAGAACATATTTTTACAAAGGAGGATTAATATTTTGTACATTTTTATATAATCACTTTGGTACATTTTGGTATTGTCATTTACAATTATATTCCGTATAATATTTTTTGAAGTTAAAATCTTTTGATTTTTCTAAATATAATATATCTCCGTTATGTTTCACAATTCCCATTAATTTCGTTTTAGGATGGGTTGCAAAATATGCTAAATCTTTATTTGAGAAAAATTCATTGTTAGGATGATTATGTAATACGTATTTATAATCAAAGCTTCCCAAATCTAATTCGCTTTCGGTACCATAAATTTTTTCTTCAAATCCATTAAACATGAATGCTATCTCCATTGAATTATTAGAATCTCTAGCTTCGATTAATAATTCCTTATTAAATTTTACAGAGCGTCATTTTCAGCTTGATTTAAATTATCAACATTAGGTCCATTTAAATTGTTCACAACGTTATCATTAATCGGATAAATCTTATCCCCATGTCCACGTGAAATATGATTATTCTTTCCTTCAATCATCCTCATTAACTCATCTTCACTATCATAATCCAAACCTTCAAGCATATCGCTTAAATGCGAACGACAATAAGGATGAAGCGGTGGAGCATTTACTCCGATTTTAATTTTATCAATAGGAATAATTCTTTGGCCGTGTTCCCTGCATATTTTTGAAGTCCTTTTATCAAGTGTGGCTTCAAACTTTTTAGCAAGTATTCCACGTCTTTTACTATCATCTAATTCTGCTGTATTTACCACGTATGATGTTAATATTCAAGTTCATGTTGCTCTCGCATTTAATTCTAGTTTATCAGTCCACTTTCTATCGCATTTATTTTATATTTTTCAGATATTTCCTATCCTAATTTTCCCTTGTATACCTTAATCCATACAATACAAGACTTCTTCTGTTTTTTTTTTTAAACATTACCATTGTTAAAAACTTTAATATTTTTCTTGTTTAGATATAGATTTATCATTCAATTATTTCATTCGTTCGTCTATCTAAGATTTAACTCCTTGATTTTTTTACGATATTTTTATGTATTATTAAAGAAACAGGAATGGGAAGCGGCGACTTCAAATCTACAATAGTAGAAATTATTATGTATTCTTAAAGGCTTTTATGGGATAAGGATAGCTCGAACAATCTACAATAGTAGAAATTATTATGTATTCTTAAAGAGATGATACCAAAATTTAGAGCGTGGGAATCTACAATAGTAGAAATTATTATGTATTCTTAAAGAGATGATACCAAAATTTAGAGCGTGGGAATCTACAATAGTAGAAATTATTATGTATTCTTAAAGGTTTGACTTCTTCAACCGAATTGTCGCATCTACAATAGTAGAAATTATTATGTATTCTTAAAGAAGTATTTTGAATATTGCCATATAGTCATCTACAATAGTAGAAATTATTATGTATTCTTAAAGTGAAAAAAATATAGGTATTGCAACAGTTATCTACAATAGTAGAAATTATTATGTATTCTTAAAGAATATAGGAGAAAATTTTGAAGAAACATCTACAATAGTAGAAATTATTATGTATTCTTAAAGGAAATCAAAGTGTATTTGCCAAACTTCGATCTACAATAGTAGAAATTATTATGTATTCTTAAAGGACCGCTGTAAATGATTTTTACACACAATATCTACAATAGTAGAAATTATTATGTATTCTTAAAGTTATATAGATTAGGCTCTTCCACAGAAATCTACAATAGTAGAAATTATTATGTATTCTTAAAGAAAATAAATGAAAAATATTTTAAAATCGATCTACAATAGTAGAAATTATTATGTATTCTTAAAGCGCCATTATTCTCGATATTGTGTCAATTAATCTACAATAGTAGAAATTATTATGTATTCTTAAAGATTGATTTTTATACCCTAATCGACTAGCATCTACAATAGTAGAAATTATTATGTATTCTTAAAGAGCTATAAGAGGAAGTTTGAAAACCGCAATCTACAATAGTAGAAATTATTATGTATTCTTAAAGATAATAACAGCCCAGTATCATTTGTACATCTACAATAGTAGAAATTATTATGTATTCTTAAAGAGCTAATGCATATATATTCAATAAAAGTGCTCTTATTGTCACTAAAGTTAGTATTGAAACGCATAAACTCTTATTTTTCGAATACATTTTTGAAATCCTTTAAGAATATTAAAAATTAAGTTATAGGTTTTACACTATTATTATATCATCATTTTCATGAATTGGATAGCCATAATTAATAATACTATCTTTATCTACTTTATATATCATTACACTATCAGATTCCTTAAATAATTTTTTGAATTTATTCTCAATATCCGATTTGACTAAGTTTAATATCCTCTCTGAATTTTTCACACAAAATATTGAATATTGTATTCTGTATCCATATTTACTTAAATATTTAGAGAATTTAGTTCTAACCTTATCATCTTTTATGTCATAGCTAACAAAAATCATAATTTACCTACTTATATTTATATATCGGAAATTTTGATATATCTTTATTTTTCATAAATGCTCTATAATAATTTTGTATATACAAAAACATTTCTTCTCTATTATCAAGTATTGCTTTCATCAAATAGCCAACATATTTCTTAGATTCTTTATAATTTAATGTTACTTGAAAATTTCTTATAGTAAAATCATTTGTATCTATCATATTTAAATTATTCATTTTAACAATCTGATAATCAATTATTGGTCTAAATGGTTCAACCATATCACAAACTAATGATTTTCTTTTATAAAATATTTTATGATAAACACCTATATATGAATCAAAACCAAAACATTTCAATAAAGCCTCTATATATGTAAATAATAAAGTATATCCTAAATCCATTAAACAATTATTTATGTCATGTTTAACTCTAGGTCTTCTTCCATGCCAATTCTGACCTACAAATAACGTAGAAAAATATAATCTTGATGCTGATCCTTCAATTCCTAATAATGATTTATCATCTTTAACATTATCAATTTTTAAGTAATATTCATATAATTTCATTTTAACATTTGTAAATATTATTCTATCTAAATCAGACTTTTTTAATGCTAAAATTTGATTATCAATTTTATTTTTCACAAAATATTTTGCAATTTCAAAATTATTTTTGTTATAATACTGTCTTTGTCTTAAAATAGTATTCCCTTCTAAAGGTATACAAAATGATTCTATAATCCGAAAAGAATGTGAAAATAAAAATATTGAATAACCAAATTTTTTTGCCCTTTTTATTAATGGAGTAGTGATATTATAATTCCCTACAATCCATAAAAAAAAATTCGATATCCTGTGCTTTGATGAATAATCTCTCCATTTCTATCTTCAACAATTAAATTATCATTCTGAATTCTAAATTTTTCACCTTTATTTGTAAATACTATAATAATTTTCTTAAACATATAATCATTTCTACTTAACATCTATCCCTCCGCATAGAGGATTGTAAATACAATTTTTACACTTTTGAATATTCGTTTGATTAAAATTCAAATAATCAAAATTATTTATTTCATTTATCACTGATTCAAATTTTTCAAACATTTCTTTATCTTCATATGGTAACTTAATTTTATAATGCTTATGATCATCTATACTGTATACTTCGATAGAATTAATTTTAAAACCCATTTCTAATAAAGAAAAGTATTGTGCATAAGTTTGAAATACATAACCATCAAATATTTGTTTTACTTTTTTCTTTCTTTCAACTAATTTCCCCTCATCAATGTAAAATGTATCTAACTTACCTACAAGATTATATTTTTCACAATATAAAGATGTTCCTTGTAATACATTTTTTCTACTAGAATATCTATTTTCATCAACTGCAGAATGTGCGTAACTTCCATTAGTTTGAAATGTACTTTTATATATACTATCATCAAAATCAATATAATATGAATGAAAATAAAGTGACATAGGGCAAAATATAAAATCATTAAGTTCAGCAAAAGTTATTAATTGTTCCATAATATTTGAGGGAGGTAAAACCTCCCTTCTCCTTTCTAACTTATAATAAAATCAATCCAATCTTCATTTTTAATTTTTAAATCAACTTTTGAATCATCAGAGTTACTTATTCTTTCTATTAGTAATAATCCTTTTCTTGCAATATTAAATGCCCCATTAGCATCTCCATTATCAGGAAGTTTAAGGTTTTTAATAGCAACATCATTGGAATTATAATAATTTCCATTCTCATCTGCAACAGGAGATATAATATAATCTTGGATATTATCATGGTTTCTTAATTGAACACTATACTTAAACGCATCAAAAACAACCTTTAATAATTTTATTTTCTTAGAATCGTTTATTTTATCAATTAAAGAAATTATATCTTTATCTTTATCTTCAAAATTAATTCCAAGTTCTATTAATTTATTTTTAAGAATCTCTGTAGGTTTAACATAAAAATATTCCTTCTTTTTGGAATTATAACTTATTCTTTCTCCCCTTGTTGATACTATCCATTTTTTAGATTTTTTATTTTTGAATGATACAAAATTAAATTTTTCAAAATTTTTATAATCAAAAATGAATTTAAAATCTAAATCTTCATTATCAAAATATATATTCTTAAATCCCTTAATAAATTCCTCATACTTAGTAGTATTAATAGAGTTTAATCTAAATAAATTTGTGAAACCAGTCACAGGGTCTATTACAGAAGTATATGCAGCAGGTAAATAGAATACTATACCATTTTGTCCTTGTAAATCTTGATACGAATCAACTGGATAACATGCTTGTATTGGATTTAATATTCCTGAAGGTTCTAAATTTTTTCCTTCATCATAGGTTTCCTTAAATGATAAAGCAGAAAGTTTGTTCATTAATGCTAGTTCAAATTTTTGATAAACTTGTCTCTCTACTTTGAATCTACCACGTTTAAAACCTTGATTAAGATTTTCCAAAATAACAATAGCTTCATAATCTATTATTAATTTACTCAATTTATGAACAACATGACTTAAGTAACCATCTTTCAGTTCTTTAATTTTATTTATATTTGTCCAATTTTTTCTAGCTCTATCTCTATCTTCTTCTCTTGTTCTAAGTTTATCTTGATAATCAACTTCTACTATAGAATTATCAAATCTATTTTGATTTAGAGTATTCAATGAACCTTGTTCAACAATGTTACCTTCTAAATCAATAACAGAGTAATAAAGTAAATGTCTCTCTCCTCTATCAATACCAATAATATGTTTTATTTCTCTATCTTTTATCATATTTTGTACAATCGAATTTACATTTTGATTAGATTTTAGGTCCCAATTAAACGTAATTGGAACATGGAAGAAAAACTGTGATTCAGAGTATCTTCTATCTTTTATTATGTCAAATCTCGCTTCTTTATAATTTAATACATCTTTGTTAAATAATGTTATTGCCTTATCACTTAAATCTTTTCTACCGATTTTTTTATTTAAATATCTATAGCATTCATGATAAATATTTTCTGGAATAGTATTTCCATCTTTATCAATTTTATTTAATAAGATGCTACCTTCTTTATGAATAATTGGCTTCTTTTCTAATTTTTTTCTGTAAAATATTTCTGCCTGTCCATTTAATTTTAGTTTTCTAGCCTTTAAATTTTCATCACTAAACATAGATAACCAATATAATGTGTGTAAGTTTTTCTTACCCTTACTTTCAGGACTAAAGTCTTTATTATAAATTTGGAAAAGCAATAATTTTCCGTCTTCAACTGCTTTATTTACTAAATCTTCATTTATAGTATCAAAATCTAAACTATACCCATAAGAATCAACATCTGCATAGAATTGATCCAATTTATCATAGTATTTTGCTTCTTTTAATTTAGAATAATCAAAATCTTGAGTTCCTTGATATTTATTTAAAAATTTCTTACAGAAAGTTATCCATTGATTCAATGCATTTCTATATCCTACTTTATCATCTGTATTTCTTAAATAATCTATTTGATATTTCTTTTTCCCATCAACTAGATTATTCTGTAATTCATACAATTCTTTTGATATCTCTAATCGACCTACAAACTGATTAGATAAATAAATAGATTTATCTTCTCCATTTTCAAAATGATTCTTGACTTCTTTTTTAGAAATAGAACATTTAGGGATCATTTTTGCAGCGTCAGGAAATAGATTATATTTCATTATTTCATAACAATTTTCTAAAAAATTAGTTATATTATTATCTAAAAGTTTATTATCTTCAAGTATACCTAAATAATAATTTCCATCTTTTCTTAAAATTATACTTCTATTATCAGATATTTTACTTTCACTCCAGCCATCTGCTAAAGTTGGAAAATCAAAATTAATTTTTATTTTTTCTTTGTCTGAATATTTTCTAGTCAAATAATTTCTTGTCAAATTATATAATTGAATTATATTATAATCTGAAATAACTTCATTTAGTAATGGATAAAATGCTTCATCTAAATCCAATTCATCATTATTTATTAATAGTAATTTCCATTTATGATATTCTTCTAAATGTTTTTCTAAATATTCTTTAATAGCCTCTAATTTCATTGGACTACCATAAATCGGTGTTTCAACTTTTAGTCTTTCAATAATATTAATTTTAAACTTTTCCAATAAAACATTAAAAACATCAATTTCTTCATATCCTTCCACAGAACTAACAAGTTCTTGAATTTCCATTAAAGTTAAATATCCTTTTGCTTTACTAGTTTCATCTAATTCGATGTATTTTTTATATTTTTTCTTTTCTTCTTTTGTACCTTCTGTAATTTTTAAAGAATATCCTCTTCTAATTACATCCCATTGTCCAAAGAGCATTTGAGAAAATTTTTGTGTATTTCTAGCATCTATATAAATATCTTCACTGTTTGCTGTTCTTAAGGAATTATACAAATTTTCTAATTGTACAAATATCGATGGGGAAACTTCAGTAGATTCAAAAAATGAAACATTAAATTTATTTATCCTATCTACTAAGTCATTATCATCTTCAATTTGATCAATTAAAAATGATGTTGATTCTGAGTATTCTAATATTTGCTTCCTCAATTTAGTTAATACACCTAATTTAATATTTTTTGTATAAGGATTTCTTCTTAATTTTTGCTGAGTAAGATTTAATATTTCATTAATTCCCTGAACTTTTTCGCCATTTTCTTTTGTAAATCCTCCTCGTATTGCTTGATATGTATCTATTCCTTTTTGAGTTATAACATAATTAAATCCATTAGGGTTAAAAAAATCTTTAATTGATTTATCAATACTCATAATTCCTTCGGATTTTAAATTTTTTTCCAAATTATCTAATTTGTCTTCTAAATATTTAATATTTTTATTAAATACTTGTATATTTTTATAAAAATACACAAAGTTTTCATTTACAACCCTAAATGGTATACCTGTTGCAATATCTTTATCAGTAAAAATATTTTTTCTTGCTTCCCAAAAATTACTTAATCTAGTCGTAAATTTGTTATATAAATTAATGCCATTAAAATATTCTTTATTATAAATATTGGTGGTTTCAACAAATTTTGGTAAAATTTCTAAGATAAACTCTTTCTTAAATAATTTTCCATATAACTCTTTATTTTTTTTTACAATATCTTTAGAGAATTTTTCTCCATTTTTATCCAACTCTCCTGATAAAATATTTAATAATATTTTTCTATATTCTGACTGAATAGTTGTTAAATTTTTTTTAGATTCTTTATCAGTGGAATTTAAAAGTTCATGTGCATAATATAATTTTATCCAGTCTAAATTTAAATCAGTTAACCTATTTCTAATATATTGTCTGTAATAATCATCTGCAATATTTTTTAAAATCGGATAAAAATTATTACGCTCAAAATCTTTATCTAATTTACCTAATTTTTCTAAATTTTCAAGTGTTTTCCCTACTGGTTTAAGCCTAAATCTAAGAGTTTTAGAAATAGATGCTATATTTGTAAGTCTTTCAAAAGACATTATTTTCTCCTTTATAATTTTATTTAACATTTACACGATTTTAATTTTAAAAAAAGAATTTATTTATAGTAGAAATTATATTATGTTAATATTTTATCAAATTATGCAAGTGTTATAATAATATTATAACAATTAAATATAAAAATTCAAATATGTATTATGCTATCTTTGAAAATAGTATTTTTCATAAAAAAGAAGCGATTAACAAATAATAGCATTCTAAACTATCTTTATCTACTTTAGTAGAAATTTTACAATTAATTATAACATAATTTATTATTAAATTTATAATTATATTTATATAATCACTTTTAATAAATAACCTATTTCTATATTTTTTAATTATTCAATAAACTCTTCACTCATTTTACCATCAACAATCTTAAAAACTCTATCACAATATTTTAAAAGTCTGTTATCATGGAATTGCATTATAGTTTTTCTATTTGATTCTTCTGTAATCTCTTTTAGATTTTTTACTACATCTATCGCCCTATTTGTATCTAAGCTTGCTGTAGGTTCATCTGCTAATATTAATTATATTTTATTTAAAATCATTTGCGTTTTTATACACAACAACTCTTGATAAGTTTATTGATGAAATATCATAATTTCTAAAGTCATCTAGTGCATTTTTAGCCATCATTGATGATAACAAATTTGAATTTGTTCTTGACTTAAGGACAATTCACTTTTAAAAAATATAAAAAATGAAAAGGTTGAAAATTTTAATTATGTATCTAAGTTAATTTCAGAAAATATTATAGAACAGTTAACAATAAAATGGTAAGACACTGTTATTTGTCTTACCATTATTAAAATATATTTATTATAATCTAGATATATTAACCTTTAAGTAATTTTATCTATATGTATTTTCTATGTAAATATACTTTTAGTTAACTTAAATTTTATTTTTTAACTGAATTTGTGAAAATATTTAATTCTTAAATCACTCCTGCTTTTTCAAAATGTTTTTTGAGTATCCTTGTTGCAACAAATGCTCCTATGCAAGCAAGAACAAAAGTTATCAAGCCAAAGCCTGCTGCCCACGAAACTTTGAAATAAGACAATGCTTCATTTATTTGTGCTTCACTCATTTTCCATTTTGACGCTCTTTCCACAAAAGAAGCTGTCCCGAATAAAATCACAGGAATTACTGTCCCTAAAAAATCTGCTAGTGCAAATATCCCATATCCAATAATTATTCGTCCCTTGCTCTCATAATTTCCTATAATCAAATCACATATAATTCCACCTATTACAGCAAAGACTGCATGAGGCAAATGTCCGCCCGATAACGCAATTAAACCAAGGAGCGTTCCTGATATTGTAAATACGCCATTCTTTTTAACTTTCAAAGCCATAAGGATATAAACGGTAGCAGCTACCATAAAGATAACTCCTGAAGCAATAAATCCTCCAATAACTGTTGTTGCCATAGCAAATGCAACCGCCATGTATATGACAATTCCAATTGCATTAAAGATTCCGATTGTAATAAAATCACGACCATTCAATTTGTTTTTCATAAAAGTCCTCCTAATAAATTTTCTGTATTACTATCACAAGAGCAATCATCAAAGCTCCTAATAGTCCAATCATTAAGTCTGTTTTTCTAAACTGCAATTCTGTTAATGTTACCCTCTTCTCATCACTATCAAGTCCTCTAATAAGTGCTGAAGCTGACAGTTCATCTGAAATCTTAATCATTCTCATTAAAAGCGGAACAAGCGTATATTCAATATATTTAATTGGATGTAGCAATGGGAAAAATCTGCTTGTTACAATTCCTCGAATCTTCATATTCTCTTTTAATGCCTTGAGTTCTATTTTTATAGTTGGTACAAACCTAAGCAAAACACTAAAAGGTATACCAATGCTTCTTGGTACTTTCATTCTATTTAACGCTTCCAGCATTTCACTTACACTTGTAGTCTTTGTTATATATCCACCAAACATAGCAATTAAGGTCATTCTTGACGCAAAGTAGATAAACATATATATTGCAAATACGATGCTTGCTTCTGGGAACTTTCGAAGCCCTAACTCTATGCAGTATAAAAGCACAAAAAACAAAATAAAGCGTAAAGCTCTTTTCCACATACTGCTGTATACATACAGAAAAAAGGCAAAGGCAATCAGTCCGAAAAGTAGAATTGTATTGCTTATAAAAAAGCTCGTAAATCCAACAATTGGAAGTAGAGTAAGTTTTATTCTCGGATCTATATTTTTTCTATCTGCCAAGCTCTCTACCTCCTCTCATCTTCTCTAATATGAGAAATTTATTACTTTCACTCATATTCAAAACATCTTCTATTTTTCCATCTCCCATTACCCAGAGCTTGCTCACTGTGTTTGCTAAAAACTCAAAATCATGACTTATCACCAAAACTGTTATCCCATTTTTTAATTGTTCTTCAATCAGTTTTGTGACTGAAATCATTGAGTCTTTATCACAACCTGATGTTGGTTCATCATAGATAAAAACTTTTGCCTGTTTCATCATTCCGCAAGCTATTGTCAGCCTTTGTTTTTCTCCTCTTGATAAAGCAAACGGATGCTTATCAATGTATTTATCTAACCCAAGTACCTTTAAAATAGACTTTGCCTTTTTAGTATTTTCTTTTTTATCTTTACTTGAAATACCAAGCAGCATTTCATCAAGTACACTTTCCGCAAACAACTGATAGTCTGAATCTTGAAATACAAAATATGACATATTCATTAAATCTTTATGATTAAGCGACTTATCTTTCTCCGCCCATATTTTCCCCTCTTTTATCTTCTCAAGTCCTGAAATTACCCTTGCAAAAGTAGTTTTCCCGGTACCGTTTAAGCCGATAAGACCAATGGCTTTTCCGCACTCCATATTAAAATCAAGATGATTTAAGATGTACTCATTTTGCTTATTTCCATTCTTAGCTGTACTTGGGTAACAAAATTTCAAGTCTTTTCCTCTGATACTTTGATCATTTAATTGATATGAATCTTTCTTCTCACTTATCCTGTATTCTTCTAATTCAAGAGTTCTTAGTCCATTCTCATCCCAAAAATCCCTTTCAAGATGGATAACTTCTTCCCGACTCAAGTCCTGTACAATTTCTCCATCTTTCACCAAAAGAAAACGGTCAAATAAAGATTTTACATAGTACAAACGATGTTCAATTAGAACAACAGTTGTTCCTTTTTTCTTTAATTTTTCCAAAATTAAAAATAGGTCAAATGTTGCTTTCATATCCAAATTTGCTGAAGGCTCATCTAAAATTAAAACTTTCGGATTCATCGCATAGATGCTTGCAATAGCTATCTTTTGTTTCTGTCCGCTTGATAATTCAAAAACAGATTTTCCTTTCAGTTCCGGGGTATCCAGCTCCGCATATACTTCTTCTACTCTCTGTTTGATTTCATCTCTTGATTTACAGATAGTTTGAAGCCCAAAAGCTATTTCTTCATCTGTTGTTGTCGTAAAAAACTGACTTCTTGGATCTTGAAATACAGTCCCTACAATATGCCCTATTTCATGAAGTAATAATTTGCTTATATCTTTTCCGTACACAAAGACTTCTCCTTGCATTTTACCTTTGTAATAATGCGGAATAAGACCATTCATTACACTTCCAAGAGTGCTTTTACCACTTCCACTTTTTCCTGAAATTAAAACAAATTCACCTTTTTTAATTTCAAGATTGATATTTTTTAAAGCAACTTCCCCATCTTCCCATTCATAAGAAACATCTTTTAACAAAATCATGGTTACACCTCATACTGAGCTTTCCATAATTTTGTGTAGTAGCCATCTTTCTCAAGAAGTTCCCCATGCTTTCCTTTTTCAAGCAGTGTTCCTTTTTGGAATACAAGAATTTGATCTGCTTTTTGAATTGTTTTTAAATGATGAGCCACTACAAGTACAGTTCTATTCTTTGCAAGCTCTGTAATGGCATCTTGTATCAGCGACTCATTGACAGGGTCAACATTACTTGTCATTTCATCAAGAATTAAAATCGGTGCATCTTTCAAAAACGCTCTTGCAATAGATATTCTCTGCCTTTGTCCGCCTGACAATATTCCGCCGTTTTCTCCAATATCCGTTCCATAACCTTTTGGTAAACTCATAATGAAATCATGGATCCTTGCTTTCTTTGCCGCTTCGATGATTTCTTCTTTTGTTGCCACTTTTTTTCCTACTCTGATATTTTCCTCAATCGTATTATCAAACAGTTGAACATTCTGCATAACGATGCTGATACGATCCAAAAGTTCATCATAAGGAATCTCTCTAATATCCACACCGCCAAGTGTAATTTTCCCTTTATGCACATCATAAAATCTTAAAAGCAGGTTAGTTATAGTAGTCTTTCCACTACCTGATTCTCCAACTAAGGCTGTCATTGTTTTTTCAGCAATAGAAAAGCTCAATTTTTCCATTTTAAATTCATCTTTTTCATAAGAAAAATCTATGTTTTCAAAAGCTATATCATTATCTTTCGGAACAATTCCATTCACTTTATCCGGGATTACATCTGCATATAAAATTCTTGAAAGTCTTTCGTAACTATCTATCGCCGAAACATAGTACATATAGTGTTGTTCCATAGAAGCGAACGGCTTATAAAACTCTTTTGAAATTACTGCAAAGATAATAAAATGAAGTACATCAAGACTTCTCTTTATAACAAGTATTGCTCCTGCAATTAAAAGAACTAAATATCCAATATCCAGTAAAAAACCAAATATAGATAACTGTTTTGCCTTAAATCTTGAAGCTGCTTTGCTTGTTTCTCCAAACTTTTTTGTCTTGTTCATAAGCTCATTATCCAAGCTCTTATTGTTTGAAAAGCTCTTTAATACAGGTATTCCTCTAACATATTCAACAAACAAACTAACCATATCTAAAAGAGCGGAGTTGTTCTGATTTTCTATTTTTTCAGATTGCTTAATTGTCAGATATAGAAAGACAAGTGCAATCGGAACAGATACAGCCATTAGAATAGCAAGTTTGAAATCAATACTTGCAAGACCGATAAATACGACTGCACCTATCAAAAAATCGCCAAACATTCTCGACCACATGTGTCCTACAACAAGAGACATATTATCAACATCTTTGTGTAAAATTGTATTGATCTCTCCCAGTCTTTCATTGGTATAAAATCCCAAACTGAATTTTTTCAATTTAATAATCATGCGTTCTCTGATTTGCTGAACAATATCAAAACCTGCACTATGCTTTTTCATATCTGCAACCATATTACAAATGCCTTTGAATACTACAAGTAACCCAATTGCAATAAAACCTTTATATAAACTTGCTAAACTCGTCCCATCAAATATCTGAAACAGTATAGAAAATACGATAACAATCATGGCTATGGAGCTTAGTCCATAAAGGGCAAAGAATACACTTGATATAATCAAATCTCTCTTGCCGGTTTTTGTAAGCAGCTTTAACATTTCTCTAAACATTTTCTGTTACCACCTCTTTCAAATTCCATCTATCTACCTTGTTCTGTGCTTCAACCATATCCTTATAGAACTCACATCTTTTCATCAACTCTTCATGGCTTCCTGCATCAAGAACAACACCCTTATCCATAACTATAATTTGGTCTGAATCTCTAATTGTGTTTAGATGATGAGCAATTGTAATAATGGTTTTATCCTTGCTTAAATCGTCAATTGCTTCGCCGATTAGTCTTTCATTTTCACTATCAACAGCTGCCATTGCTTCATCTAATATTAAAATCGGTGCATTTTTCAGTATCATTCTTGCTATGGAGATTCTTTGTTTTTCTCCACCAGATAACTTAACTCCCATTTCACCTACTCGTGTTTCATATCCATTTGGCAATGCTGAAATAAAATCATGGCATCTTGCTTTTTTAGCAGCTTCTATGACTTCTTCTTTTGTTGCATTTAGTTTTCCAATTGCTATATTTTCAAAAATACTTAAATCAAAAAGGATAACTTCTTGTTGCACACTACCAATCAGCATTGAGATATTTTCTTGACTATATTCTTTTATATCTTTTCCATTTATCAGTATTTGTCCTTCATCTGCATCCCAAAATCCCATAAGCAAATTAGATACAGTACTTTTCCCACAACCACTTGCTCCTACAAAGGCGTTCAAACTATTTTTCTTAAAATTCAAATTGATATTTTTAAGCTCAAAGCTATCTTTTCCGTATGCAAAATTCACATCTTTAAATTCTATATTTCCAAATTCTAAACCTTGTTCTGTCTTTTTCTTTGGAAGCGGAACTGTTAAAACTTTTCCAATCGCCTTTAGTGCTTCCTTAAACACAATAGAAAAATGTTGCAATGTAGCCGTCTTACTTATAGATGCAGTAAAAGCAGACGATAAAATAATGGCAAGTATAAAATTAGGGGTTGTAATATTTCCATAGTAAAGAAATATACTTCCCAAAATCATGACAATAACTACTCCAATTTCCATAAATATGTCAATGAGTCCCATTGGAATTGTAATTGCTCCCATGCTCTTTTTAACCCAGTAAATATATTCTCTTGCCGTTTTTAATGTTCTTTCACTAATCTCCTCTTCTTTTGCAAAAGCCTTAACAACAGAAATATTTTTTACATATTCCATCAATTCTTCTCTCATTTTACTTTCATGGTTAAAGTAAATAGCAAAATTTTTATTCATTGTTTTCTGTGAAAGAACTTTTACCAAATACATAAGTGGAACTCCGGCAATCATACCGAGAGCAAGACGCCAGTCTACAAAAATCATAGCTATGAAAATGATAGTAGGTAAAAGTGTAACCGCCATTATTTCAGGCAAGCCATGAGCAAGATATACCTCCACTTGCTCTACATCATGCTGCATAATATTGGTAAGCTCTCCTGTATTATGTTCTTTGAAAAATCCTAAATTTAATTTTTTTAGATGATCTATAATATCTAACCTAAGTTCTGTCAATTTTTCGTATGCTTTCTCATGAGCAACCTTTGTTGCAAAATAGTAAAACACGTCTTTTAATGCAAATGATATAAAGATTCCTAAGAAAATATGCTTCAAATTATCTTCGCTAATATTATTTGCAATTAAGGAACTAATCAAATATACAAGTAAGATTTGTGGTATCAAATCAAATACTATTTTTAAAGAAAGAAGTAAATTGGATAAACCATTTTTCCCAATCACTTTTTTCCTTAATTCTTTTTCCTGCATGAACAACTCTCCTTTCAAAATTGAATAATATTGAATTTTAATTCAGTATTAAGGTTTAAATTAAGACTTTGCGTAATAACAAAGTCTGTTTTTTATATTGATTATAGAGATTCAACTCCCTTGTAATAACACCTTGCAATAAGTTTTAGCATATCTTTTGCCCACTCTTCACTTTGATAGTGTCTTGCTATTTCAAGAAGCCCCTCTGTGAAATTACTGGCTAAAATATGAGCAAGCATTGGATCATATTCCTGTTTCGATTGTCTTTTTAAACTTACTTCAATATGAACCTGCATTTGTGATATGAGTTTTTGTTTTGCTTCTGTATGCTTTGTACCTGAACTTTTATCCATTAAAATAATTAACTTCTTACGCTCTTTTAAAAGTTCATGAATATAATTTTCTCCAACTTCATCAAACCTTTCAGAGGCAGAACCCTTTTCCAAAGATTCTTCCTCATTAAAAGCTGACTCAAAATTTATATAAACAGAACTTATTACTGCATCAAACAAAACTTCCTTATTTTTGAAATAGGTATAGATTAAGGCAACGGGAATATTTGCTTCTTTTGCAATATCTGTTAATTTAGCACCTCTATAATCCTTTTTATAAAATACTTTTTCTGCTGATTCGAGTATTCTATTTCTAACTTCTTCTTTTAATACTTGTGCCATAGTACACCTCTTTCTATTCAATACTAAATTTATATTTAATAATATAATTAAAATTCAATATTTGTCAAGACACGAACTTCTTCATATATTATTTTTTATTAGATATTCTATATTAAATAAAATTCCTTACTTTCTATTTTTTTATAACACAGTAATTGTTTTTCTTAAATTGTATTATCGAAAGTACTACTAAAATACCAATTCCGATAATTCCTAATGGCATAATGTATGGTCCATAAATCGTTTGATTATCTCCATTATTCATTTTCATTATTATTCCAAAAATGGCCCAAGCTATAGGCAATAAATATACCGCATTATTTAATTTCATATTTACTAAAGTGGATATAATTATAGTAATCAATAAAATTATTGGTGCCCAAATTGTTTGAGAAATTCCAAAACCATCCCAATTAATACTTATTAAAAAAGCAAGGATATTAACAGATGAAGCTATCGTTATCCATCCTCCATATATACCAAAAGCAACACTTGTAAGTCTATACTCTATTTCTTTTCTATAATCATATAATTTTTTATTTATTAAAATTAGATTTATTAGCATTAAAAATATAAATATCGTAGATATTCCTATTTTTTCATATGAAAAACTAATATTCCATAAAATGTTAAATAAGCAGTTAAATAGAAATATTGGTGTTATAATATTAATTAAAATTTTAACTTTTGTTTCTTTGTTTTTTAATAACATATAAACTAAAGATATTCCGATTAATAAATATATTAACCCCCAAATTGAAAATGCAAAACCAGCAGGTGTAATTAATGTATTATATTTATTAGATACAGCCTTCTGACTCATCCCATTAATGAATCCAGATGCTGTCAAATAATTTACTATTAATGTTATTACAAATGCTATTAAATTAATCCATGATTTAACTCTCGTACTTATTGTTTTCAAAACGAAACCTCCTATATATTAGATTTAACTAATATATAGATACCCTACTTTGCTTATGTATAATCTTACCTTATTGTAGTTATTATATATTTAATATATCTCTTTAACTAATTTCTAAAAAAAGAGAAATTAATTTTTCATGCCAAATCCTTATGTCATTTGCCTTTCAATAAGGTGGAATCTTGCAAATAATTATTTGGATATTTCTTCAGTAAAACATCATTTATATAATCAATTACAGATTTTTGATCAATCTCTCCTGAATTATATTGATCAAGTTTCATAAACATTTCCTTCTTTTCAACATCATTAGCACTATTTTTAAAATAACCCCATATGTGAAGAATAGCATTATTGAAATCTTTTATACTTTCTTTTAAATTTTTTGCATGCTCTATTTTTTTCTGTAATAAATCAAAGCTTATTTTATCATTTTTTAAGTATTCTCTAATTTTCAAATAATCTCTATGTGATTTACTGAGAACCAGATATTTATTTTTTGCCCATAACTTTTCACATTTTGTTCTTTCTTCTTTATCTTCCATAATCTCAAGTCCTTAATTATTTCATTGAATTTTATTTATTAATAAGTTTCTATTTTTTATATATGTAATTAGTAACATTATATCACTTAATTAAAAATAGTAGAAACGAAAAGATATATCCGCTAAATTTCCATAAGATATAAAAATAACCACAAAAAAAGCACATAACTGAAAGATTTTTAGGTCTTAAAGTTATGTGCTTTGCTTTATGTCAAATGCATACAAAAATCATATATACATAAAAATGCATTATTACGTGATATAAACATACCTCATATTTATTTATTATATAAAAATATTTATGAAAATTCCAAAATTTATAAAATCATTATCAGAACAAATATTCTCTTAAACTGCGTTAGATTTTTCTAACATATTTTTATAATATTTTGAATTCTTACAAAGGTCTTCATCTTTTCCTATAGCTTCTATCTTGCCTTCATTTAATAGAACGATTTTATCTGCATTTCTAATAGTTCTAAGTCTATGAGCAATGACTATAACAGTTTTATTTTTTATTAGCTCAGACAAAGCTTCTTGAATAAGGCTCTCATTTTCGACATCAAGTGATGCAGTTGCTTCATCCATTAAAATGATAGGAGCATCTTTAAGTATTGCACGAGCAATAGATATTCTTTGACGTTCACCTCCTGAAAGTTTTTGTCCATTTTCTCCTATAATAGTTTCTATACCATCGGGCAACTTATTTATAAATTCATAACATCTTGCCACTTTTGCAGCTTTTATAATTTCTTCGTCACTTGCGTCTTTTTTACCAATTTTAATATTATTTTTTATACTGGAATTAAATAAAACCACATCTTGGAATACAATAGAAAAATTCTTTAACAGTGTTTCCGGCTCAATCTTGCTTATATCTTCTCCACCTAATAATATCCTCCCCTTATCTACATCCCAAAATCTTACTGCCAGCTTAGCAAGTGTACTCTTTCCACTTCCTGATTCTCCAATTAGTGCAGTTACTTCTCCCTGCTTAGCATCAAAAGTGACTCCATTAATTACAGAGTAATCTTCATATCCAAAATGAACATCTTTAAATTCTATGTCATAATTTTTAGGATGCATTTCGGTCTTACCTTCTTGAATTGGCATAGTTTTTATTTCTTTTATCCTGGAAACAACACTATCAAGCATTACTATCATTGCCATAAAGCTTATAATTTCTTCTATGGGAAGGTAAATACTAACCGTTAACATTAAAAATACTATATAAACAAGTATATTAATTTCACCTGCAATAAACATATTTGCACCAGTAAGAGCCACACTTACAATCCCAAGTTTAAGTAGTATCTTAGCAAAACCTGTCGAAACTCCTGAAACAAGCTCAACCCTTACCTTATCTTTCTTAAGTTTATCTAGCATCGAATAAAATTTATTAAGTGATTTTTTTTCTAAGTTATAGGATTTTATTTCACCAATTTGTTCAATATTTTCCTGCAAATAATCAAATACTTCTCTACTGCTTTTAACCCATTTATTTAACGACTTTTTTTGCGTTTTCTTTGCTAAATATGCGATTAAAAGTGATATAGGCATTACCCAAATTGTTGCTAATCCCATTTTCCAATTGTATATAAGAATCATTATGGAAATTATTAAAGTAGAAATTGCTGTAGCATATATATGTGGAACGGAATGTGAAAATATTTGTTCATACAAAGTAATATCATCCATCATCGTTGTCGCAATATCCGTTAAATCTCTTTTGCCAAAGTAAGAAAGAGGAAGTTTTTTTAGTCTATTAGCGACATCAATCCTTATGTTGGCACTTTCCATATATACATTGGTATAAAGTCTTTTATAATCCCATCTTGCTACAATAAACATTACAATAAGCATGACCGCTATAATAATTAAATAATTAGTTAATGTAAGATTAACATGTGATTTAATACCTTCAACTCTACCTAAATATTGAAATAAAAAAGCAAAAGCAATCATTGGCGGAAATAGCTTTGTAAAGTTTAAAATTGTGCGAGAAAAAATCGCTTTAGAAAGGTTACTTGCTCCCTTTTTTGACATAGCATATTTCTTCATAAAATATCTATTCATTTTGACCTCCTATCTGCCAACTAACCGCTCTTTGATATTCATCCCAAAGCTTTTTATATTGACCATTTTTATCTAATAATTTTTTATGTTTGCCTTCTTCAACTATTTTTCCCTTATCAACTACTAATATTTTATCTACATCTACAACAGTTGAAAGCCTATGTGCAATCATAAGGGTTGTTTTGTCCTTAGAAAGTTTTTTAAAAGATTTTTGTATTATATGTTCATTTTCAGGATCCGCAAAAGCAGTAGCTTCATCTAATATTAAAAGATCAGCATTTTTTAAAAATGCTCTTGCTATCGAAAGTCTTTGTGCTTCTCCACCGGAAAAATATACACCTTTTGTTCCATAAACAGTATTCAAACCATCTTTTAAATTATCAACTATATCTTTTGAGCCTGAATCTAAAAGTGCTTGTTCTATTTCTTTATCAGTTGCATCTTCTTTTCCAATAAGCAGGTTGACTCTTAAACTCATTTTAAAAAGTCTTGAATTTTGGAATACAAAGGAAATTTTATTCATTAAAGTTTGCTTGTCGTATTCTTTGATGTTAATTCCTCCAACAAAAATTTCTCCACTTTGAGGATCATAAAATCTTGCAGCAAGCTTAGCAATTGTTGTTTTCCCACCGCCTGAAGGACCAACAAGGGCTACTGTTTCACCTTTTTTAACCTTAAATGAAATATCATCTACAACAGTATTATCTTCATAAGCAAAAGATACATTTTTAAACTCTAAACTAATATCATTTCCTGACTTGTTTCCATAATGCATTTCTTTATAATCTAAAATGTTTTCTATTTTATTCAGAGATGCTTGTGCAAAATAAGAATATTGAGATATAACGGCAGATCTCATAATAAACACTCCGAAAGCAGGTCCAATTAAAAAATATATAATTGAATTGCCAATGACATGACGAACATCTCCCCTTGTATTTATAAGCATAATTGCTGTAGGTACCAAAAAAAAGGCTGTCGAACTTACTATAGACTCATAAATAGACATTTTGTTTTGCCATCTCATAGTCATTTTCATAACTATATTGGTCAGTTTCTTTATAAGCGAATAAAGTCTGTCAAAACTTTCTATACTTTGTGCAAAAGTTTTTACTACCGGTATTCCTCTTACATATTCAACAGTCTCTGCCGATAAAGTTGACAGTCCCGTATAGTATTCCTCCTTATCTTCCTTAGCATCTTTTGTCATCATGGTAGTCATTAGTCCCATACCGATTAGCATTGGCACCAAGCTTACTATACCTAATTTCCAATCAAATGCAAAAAAGAATACTAGAAGAACTAATGGAGTGATAAAAGTCATTGCCATATCGGGAAGTTGATGAGCTAAAAAAGAATGTGTCTCTGCCGCACCTGAAACAATAACATTTCTAATTCTCCCACTCTCTTTATTTTCAAAATATCCAAGAGGCTTATTCATCATTTTTTTTACATTAAGCTTAATAATATTATCTTCCACTTCAAAAGCAAACACGTGAGATAAAATAAGTGCTCCCAAATATAATATTAATCCTCCCACTGCAAAGGCTACCCCATAAATTGCATTTTGTTTTATAATGTCAATTTGTATTCCCTTACCAAGTACAATACTGCTTATTATTTTATGAATATAAACCATAGGCATTAATACCATAATTCCTGATGCAGCAGACAAAAACATGGCAAGATAAAGCATAATACCTTTACTACCTGCGTATGGCATTAATCTTTTTAAAATTGATGTTTTCTTTTGCTTATCGTTCAAAACAAAACTCTCCTTTCCTATTATTTTAATTTTTAGATATTAAATCCAAGATTTATTTTATCCCATTTAGTTTTCATTGGCACCATTGTATAAAACTCAGATTTAAAAATCTCTTGCTTTATAAACTTTATTGTATCATTGTATATTTCATGATACAATAAAAATAGACTATTTATGTCTATTAGGGATAATGTCTAATCGGGCTAAAAGGAGAAATTATATGAAAGACTACTATAATTTTGTAAAAGAATATTTGGGAGTATCTGAATGTTTTGTTAATAAGAAATATTGTAATGTAGGACATACTTTTTGTGTAAATAATGATGAAATCGAAGGTTTATATTGGTTTTATGAAACTGAAAATTTTATAATTGATATACACGATTTCTTTGCAAAAAAAGAGATTATCCACACTAGTTTGCCGGATATAAAAAATTTTATGACTTTTTCATCTTCCTATATAATTAGTGCCAGCGGTGAAAGTTTTAATCCATATCAAACCTTATCCGCAAATTCTTTATATATTTTAGATATAGAAAATTTAGAAAAGAATTATCGTTTTTTATTACATGAAAATTCTACGTATCTTGGTATTGCTGTAAATTTTAAACCGCAAATGATAAAAGACTGCCTATCTTCCATGAAAATTTCAAAGAATATTTCATATTCTCATATATTTCAAGATACCAAAGCCATTATTACCAACTCTTTAGAACCTATTGCTAAAGATATTCTAAACTGCAAAATGGTCTCTCCGGCAGCAGAAATGTTTTTTGAGGCAAAAGCTAAAGAATGGATTAGCATTGTAATAGATGCATTTTTAAATAAAAAAGAAATCCATATTTCTTCAGACGATAATATCGCACTTGAAAATGTAGCAAACTATCTTGATGATCATTACGCATTGGATGTTTCACAAAAAACACTTGAAAAAATCGCTATGATGAGTGGCACAAAGTTAAAAAAATTATTTAAAGAAAAATATCAATGCAGTATTACCGAATATACTCAGCGAAAAAGAATGAACATGGCAGAAAATCTTTTATTAAACTCAACCCTGAGAATACAGGATATTGCAGAAGCTGTTGGGTATTCTTCTCACAGTAAATTCACTGCGTGTTACAAGAAATATAAAGGGATTTATCCTAAAGATGCCAAAAAATACTTATCTAGAAAAAATTCAACGACTGCTTGTATATATGATGAAAATATTTAATCCTGTGTTTGTAGAAAAAATTATTGGACAGAATATATGTTATCTTACTGGAAATGATAATAAATTAGTTCCTTATTTAAAAGACACTTTAGATAAATGACAAAATTCAATTATAGAAATTATTGAAAGTTAAAAGGTTGAAAGTTTTAATAATGTATCTAAGTTAATTTCATAAAATCTTATAGAACAGTTAAAAATAAAATGGTAAGAAACTTTTATTTGTCTTACCATTTTTTATTTTATATGTCCATACAACTCATCTTTAACAGTATTTTTCCTTGCATATATTTATCCGCAAATATATACATTAATAATAACGGTAAAGAAATACTCAACCACATTAAAGTTTCTAAAAGAAATATCATATTAAAACTTTCATGTAAATTTAAAATATTTTCCTAATCTTATCTCCTAAAAATAAATATTTTCAATTTATTCTACTGTTAAAAAAATTACACTATATCTTAGAAATTTTATATATTTAATTGCATCTATTTTAGTTTCATACAGTCTGATTAATACATTTAGTTTGAGATATTCCGTTATCGTACTCTACAATAAATAAAAATCGGTTGTTTTTTTTGATTTTGTATAACTTCAATATCACTTCCTACAGTTATTCCAATAGAAATAATTCGACTTTGAAAATGTGAATCTCCAAGGATTTTTACTACTTTTGCCTTTGTGTTATTTTTCACTTCACTAAGCTTCTGCATATTTATCCTCCTTAATCATCCATTTTTTAATGTTAATGTCAACATAAAAATGTACAAAACTGATTATATAAGAATGCACATTTACTCCTCCCTTATATTTTTTCATTTAACCTCTTAACTTTTAATAGTTAGTCTTTCTTATAAAAAACATATTTATTTCTGATTCTGTTTTAGAATATAAATAGCTTTTTTGTTTCTGTCAATACTTTTTTAAATTTTATTTTTCTATTGTGTTTTTTTCGATTATATTATTAAAAGAGAAACAAATTTGTTCCTAAGGAGGTGTTAAAATTGAGTTTGGGTAAATTGATAAAGAAATTCCGTGAACTAAGGAGAATTACTCAAAAAGCATTAGGAGACAGAATCCATTTAGATGATGTAAGAATAAGACAATACGAACTTGATATTCGTACTCCTAAAGACGATGTCTTGGAAAAAATTTCCGCTGTGCTTCATGTAAACAAAGAATATTTGAAAGAACCTGATTATCCCTACACGGAACATGATTTGATGAGATTTTTGTTTAAGCTGGACGACAGCATTAAAGTGAAAATACGTCCTGTTATCCTAAATGATGAAGATCCTGAATACACTACCACAGGTATATATTTCGGCAGTGAAGCTATATTAAGAATTCGAAATATGCTTGAACAGTGGCAGTAAATAAAAGAAAAGTATGAGAATAACAAAATTACCAAAGAAGCCTTGCAGGATTTGAAGGCAAACTATACTGACAGTCTAAAAAAAAATTATGTTCCTTTTGAAGAAAGTAATATCAAACGCTTTCATAACTCTATGTCAGTTAAAGTTCCACCGGAAATAAAATAGGCACAGAAAAAGCACATAACTGAAAGATTCTATGATCTTAAAGTCATGTGCTTTTGTATAAAGTTTCACATTTAACGATTAATGATTTTCACTATCCTCTAAAACCTATCTCTTTTGCAACTCTTTTTATCTGTTGAATAAAAGCATCATTTTGACGTTCATCTGACATATCTTTACTTGGAGTTGTTGCCCATCTGTATATTTGTTCGATGCTCCCATAGCCCCTTTTAAAGATTTTTGCATACTTTAAACAATTATATTTAGTTGGTGCATCTGTCAGTATGATTTTTAGTTCTTCATCCTTCCAGCTTTTTCCTTTATTTGATGTATCACGTAAATGTTCATTTTCTTTTTCAAATTCAATAATGATATTAGATACAAAATTCATTTTTTCATCAAATCCCATATCATCAATATTTCCACCCAATAAATCAAACATTCTTTCCTTATAATCATTCTTCTTCATATAAATAAATTCTCCTCCAATAAACAATTTATCTAAATTCAACAACTCCCTTTTGAACCTACTTTTTCAACTTTTTAGTATCAAAATAGTATCACTCAGGAGTTTTTAGCAAAATCCAACCGTCAAAACGCACTGTTTTAAACAGTTTTATAACAGAAACATATTTGTTACTCTACTCCCACTCGATATGTCCATTGATTTTGTTTTATATAAATGGCATAAAATCAATGTTATTCTTATCTGTTTTAGCCCTATTATCCATTTTATTTCTGTTTATCCGATTTTTTGCAAGCATATTGCAAGCATGCTTCATCTCATTATATTTCAAATAACTTATTATAAACAGTTTTGATTATTAATCTTCACAGGTAACTAAATCAAAACCACGATAGACCAAATCTTTTTCTTCAATTGATTCAAGCTTATAATATCTCCTTTTAATTTTAAGATGACTATTTGAGTCGCTATAATCTATTTTACCTTTCATTATAATGGCTGAATCCTTATAATATCCAATAATAACATTACACTCCAATTTTCCTACTTGAATAATTTCATAATTCTTTTTATTATTAGGTGTAAACAATGTCGAGCTAAACATTAAAACCGCAACAATAGCTATAATAATAGTTATTACAATAGCAAGTGCAAAAACAATTATATTTTCTTTAGTTTTTAGCTAAACAGAAGCATCTTTCTTGTTTTTATCTTCCTTTGTTTCTTGTTTATCAATATTTGGATGCTCTGTTAAATCAGTTTTAAATGCGAAAAAATACACAATCCAAGATATAATTGCTACAACTATACAAACACCCAATAATACAGAATCATATCCTGTAATATGTAAAGTGTTCATTATAAATGAAACACAAAAGACTAACGACAAATAAAACACTAAAAATGCGAACAAAAAAGAGTACCCTAAACTTTCCAAAATTTTTAGTTTATTTTTCTTTAAAAATCTCTTTATCACAAATGGGGAGAAAAAAAGCATTATTGTCGCCATAAAGAATACCACGTTCATAATATAATCCGCTTGTAAATTGTCATAAAAATAAAATTTCGGTATGCCATAAAATTGTTCTGCTTTTAAAGAATAAATATAACGAATTGTTTCGTATAAAACACTCAAAAATGTTAGAACAACAGTTGGAACCATAATCATTAACTCTTTATTTTCTTTTAACAACTTTAATATTTTTTTATTATCTTTTTCTTTTTCCATAAAACTCCTTATTAAAAAGCTCTATCCGTTTTATTTCTGTTTATTAGATTTTTTGCAAGCATGAAACTACAACTTATTCTTTAGCATTCATTTTTACCTCTGAAATCAAAATACCATTTTCATTATTTTTTAGCATTTCAGAAACCAAATTTTGAGAAAAAATTACGGTACTATTATCTATATCCGCCTCAAACATATCAGCATATTTTTCTTGCAACAATTTTGAAAGAATACTACTAATGCCACAGTTCAATAACGCAATTTTAGTTTTATCATCTGTTCCGTATTTTATTTTTAAATAAAGTGACTCTTCGATAAGTTCTAAAGAATATAGTACTTCTATATATTTTACTATTTCATTGTCTATAAAATCATATTCTTCTTTTAATCTTACGATAGCTAAATTAACCTTCTCATATTCATCTTTTTCTGTAATGTCAGTCCAATACTCTCTATGTCCACCTCTGGTTTTATCCCCCCATTTACCAACATAAACAATTCTTGATTGCTCTTCTCTAAGCGTATTCCAATATCCAACCACCTCATCTGTCATTACTTTCATGGTAAATCCCATTATTCTCCAGTTAATTAGCATTTTGTAAAAACTTTGTGCTTCATGTTCTCTCAAACGCTTTAAATTATTGTATTCTCCATTACTATCATTTATTTTAGAAAAAAATAAATAGTCTATTATATTGAAAACTGTGTCTATACTTTGAGCTATATTTACGTTTTCTATCTCATTATCTATTTGCTTCTCTATTTCAAGTATATTGAATATATTAATATTATTTTCAAAACATAACTGCCCAACTTTTGTTTTTGCCTTATTTGAGTTATTGTCTGTTATAGCATCGCTATGAGAAATATTTTCTAGAATATCTTCTGCCTTTTTCTTTTTAACTTCATCAGAATCAGAATTAACTAACAGTGGATTTTTTATATCATCAACAATTTTATCATAATCTTCAACTAATATTTTTCGTCCTTTGACAAAATTTTCTACTTTAAAATTTTGTCTACAATATCCGCCTTTAACAATATGAATTTCTGGCAACAAGTATTTTAAATCTCCAGTACTATTATTAAAAATCTCTCCAAATCTACATACCCTTCCAATTAAATTTTTAAAAGACGATGGCAATAAATAACTATTCCCTCTACAAGGATCTAATATAAACATCTTTGTTGCAGGAATATTTACTCCTTCAAGTAATGTAGAATTAGCAATAAGCATTTTTATTTCTGGTACATCAACATATAAGTCCTCTATAAAATACCTTATTGGCTCTGGTATTGAACCATGATGATAAATAATCCCTTTTTCAATATAATCAGCTAATTTATAATCCTCATGTACATATTCCCTCAAATCACTAGCAGCTTTATTAAGTCTAAGTATTTGTCTTTCAGGGAGTTTAGAAAATAGTTTAAATGCAAAATTTTCAAGTTTCTTAGGACTGTTTAAATATATTATATTTTTGTTATCACAATTTGTAATAACAACATCTGCGTCGTCTCCTAATTCATTGACCTGTAAATCAATCAGCTTGTCCTTCATCGTAGAATATTGATCTAATAAAACTTTCTTATTATTCTCTAAATCGTAAAAATAAAACATTTCTGACTTAACATTTTCAACAACACTATACCATTCATCAACATTCGGGAGACATTCAATCTTTAAACTTTCTTTAGATCTTAAAAATGGAGTCAAATATTTACAAACAAGGTTTTCGTTTCTTTTTTTGCAAATAATAATAACAGAAGCCAAGATCAGACCGCGTCTATTTTCATCTGAAAATTCATCTAATATATTATGCGCTTCATCAATAACTAATAAATCAAATTTCAAATTTGGGTTGTTCTGTAGCAATCTCAACAGTCTTTCTTGAGTTAACACAGCAATTATTTCATTATCTTTATCACTATACATTTCTGGATATGTTATTATTTTCCTATATCCAAATTTATTTATAATCCTTTTCTTTGTTTGCGCCAAAAGAGATTTTGTAGGAGAAATGATACATATTTTTTTAAATTTAGTGTGGTCAATAAATGATAATATCAATTCCGTTTTCCCATACGATGTTGGAGCTACAATAATCTGCGATTTTAATTTTGATTCTGTAGCTTCCTTAAATAATTCAAACTGCCCTATTGTTTGATACGAATTATTCCATTTAAATTCATCACTCTCTATACTATTTATTTCAGTATAGATATTCCCATATCTCTTTGAATAATTTAGATTGTTTTCTATAAATTTTGATATGGGGATAAGCCCTTTATTCAAACTTAATTCGTATAGCGGTTTATAATCATCCGTTATTTTGCTATACAGTAAAAATAATCTGTATCCTAATCTTTGTAGATTTTTATTATCCAATCCAGTCAAAAAAATCACTATAGATAATATTTTTTCTAGTTCTTCATCAGATAACTCTATACCTATCTGTAACTTTTTATATAGTTCTGGAAATTCGGTGTTATAAAGCTTTCTCAATGTTAACTTATCCACTTCAAACCTCCTATACTAATGTCACTAAAAAATCTATTATCGCTTGATATGTTTGTTTTTGTATTGCAATTAATTTCAATTTCGAAAATTTATTAGAGCTTAATATTGAATTGTACAGTTTTCTTAGTTCTATTGAATCTATTGTAGAATTAAATATGCAAAACACAGTACCACCTAAAATAACATTTTTGTCGTTGCTTAAACATGAATTGCTATTTTTATTAAGTATATTAACTATAGTATTTTTTTCATTAGTATCATCCAATGCAGTCCTAACGCTATTCACTGCATTTAACCATAATTGTGAATTGTGCATATTCAGGCGTGTATCTAAATCTCTTTTAGCAGTATTGATTCTTTCGCATACCTTTTCAGTAGAAGTTTTTAGTTTACCTAATTCTCCCGCTTTTGATTCTATAATCCATAAATCATTATTAGAATCAACAGCAATAATATCAAAACCCTTTTTTACATGTCTTTCTTCTAAATTAAAAAATGGTGAAACTATTTTAATATCAGTAAATTCTCTAATCAACACATTTAGCAATAACTCACCTATCACTCCTATTTTTCTATTTATATTACTTGGAATTCTATGATTTACCAATTCTTTTACAGTTTCATCAAATGAATGATAATTGAATCCTGAAACAAGAGCATATTCTCCATGACAGATTTCAACCAATTGCTCTTTTATTTTATCCTTTAATTCATCACTTAGACTATGAATTTCTAATATAATACTTTCTCCAATTTTTCTTTCAACTACACCATTCATTATATTTTTCCTTCATTATTATAATTAAGCCTTATACTCTCCCGTAGCCTCTTTTATCATCCCATCATGCCAATCTAAAGTCTCTAACGGCATTTCATGGTATTTATCAAACACTTCATACAGATACTTATACTTAACCTTATTTTCAATTATTTTCTTAAGAGAATCTGTGTCCATTGAAATAATCTTCATACCTGTAATAGTTTCTTCATCTCTGGTGTATGGAATTATCTTTCTATATCTAAAATCTGAGATTACATTTTTATCTAAGTATGTGCTTACAAATAGGCTGTAATCAAATGGATTATTAAATCTAATCCTATAATCTCCTAAATGTCTTGAAACAGGCTCCATTTCCATTCTTCTTTGATTATTTCCATCTGCAAGGGTTGCTTCAAGCAATAATGAATGTTTTGGATAAGAGGTACACGCTTCATATTCATATATAATGTCTGCATAACCTCCAGCTGCATGTGTCTTAGGTAATAAATTTGCTTCTAATGATAATTTCATGAAATCTAAAATATTTCCCTGTCTTTCGCTTACCTTGTACCATATAATTCCTAAAATATATTCAAAAATAGTAGGTATTGCAGCCTCATCTGTAACAAGTTCTTCAATCCTTTTATCATCACGTTTCTCAAAACAATTTAGTAACTCTATAAGCACAGAATCGTTAAATTTCTTATCGATCAAAGTATTAAATCTTCTGTATCGTTCATCATTTACATAAGTTGCAGCTTGTTCCGGACTCTTAATTGTAATTCCTAAATCTTTACTTAAAGCTGCATATACTTTGCTAATATCTAACTTGAATGCTTTTGATATAGTTTCAAGTGAGGCATCAGCTCTGAGATTATTATCTCTACTAAAAGTTTCTGTATACAGAATATCAATAATTTCTTTAAAATAATACTTTGGAATCATATCCAACTTAATCATACGATCTTCAAAAATTAGAGTATCTGTAATATTAAAATATCTTCTATTTAAATCAAAATAATCAGATAACGTCGCCATTGCTTTAAAAACATGTAAATATTTGAAAAACACTTCTTTTAGTTCTTTTTCATTTGCACAGTTTAAAAATGGGCATTGATTATTAATTGAAGTTTTTCCATTCTTCCTTATAACTCCAATATTTGTAGTTTTAAATATTATGTTTCTCCACAATATTCCGGGTTTTTGATTTATATTCTTTGCAGAATTCAATAGCAATTCATAATCACTTTTACCATCAATGAATATATTCTTTATAGACTGATATAATTTATAATATGGCTTATCATAACTCCTACTTTTGCGATTCATTCCAATTAAACATATCAAGTTTTCATCAACATCCGAAGCAATAAATTCTTCTTGTGCAAGTTTGTAGTTTTCCATTTGCATAAGCCTCTTATAAATTATTTCTTCCGGCAAAATTTTACCTTCTCTATATAATTTAATATCCGATATGATTTGTTTTGCACTTTCGTCATCTCTAATTAGCGGAACAAAATAAGTAAACTCGTCATAACTTAAAAACTCAAGTTCCGTCAGGCACTTTACAACCGCAATAAACGGTCTAACGATACTACCACTTACATCTATACTTGTTTTAAGAAGCTGTTTTAGATAGATAAAGCTATCTCTATTAATATTAAACACATTATTAGTTTCAAAATCCCCACTATTTGTTATTTTAATGAGTTCTCTTCCTGCATCCGTAATTAATCTATCTTCTGTGATTAAACCAATATCAACCAATCCTGATGTTTTTTCTCTGGCATCTTTGTCTTTTCTTTTTGCATCACCTGTTAAGAAAGCTTTATTTTTCATAAAGTCATAATACTTTTCTTGTAGTTCATTATTCCAGTTCCAACTTGATTCCTTTATGACCTCATTATAAAACTCATCAAGAAGCAACAACTGTGCCTCGATTTTTAAATTTAGTTTTGCAGTTCTAAAACTTGTAGTTCCTATAACCCAACAAAAACTTTGATATGGTATACTTTTATTCGCCATTTACTCATTCCTCCAATCAACTGGATAATTAGTAATCAAAACTTCTTCAGATATACTATTCTTATTTTTTCTGTGATAACTGCTATTTGAATAACTTTTATTCAGACGATTGCAGTAATACCCCTTACTTTCAATCCAATTATATAAAATATCATTTCTTTTATTTTTACTTTCCAAAACATTAGACAAAGCAAAACTAAAACCTTTTTCATTGGCTTCATCCAAAAATTCAAGTAAAGCTTTTTCTTCTATTTCAGTCCACATTCCATTTTCATTATATGTTGCATTTGTAATCAAATAAGGTGGATCACAATAAATAAAAGTCTCCTGAGAAAAATCATCTAACGAAATTTCTCTAAAGTCCTTTTTCATAAACTGGACATCTTTACTTTTTAATTCTTCAGAAAATAATACAAGTTTACTTCTCATTTTGGAATTAAAATCTCTCTTACCTACCGGAAGATTAAAAAGTCCCTTTCGATTAAACCTAATCTGATTATTAAAAGAGAACACCATAAGTACATACAACATTGGATAATCTATTTCTCCAGCAAGAACTTTAGCATTAAAATCATCTCTTAACTTTAGAAATCTTCCTTTATTGTATTCAGCTAAGCCTCTACTACTATCACAATCATAATAAGAATATCCATATAATGATGTGTTAGATAAACCATATTCATCAATAATTTTGTCTATTTGTTTTAGTAGATAATCAGTATCAGTATCTTTTATAAATTCAATTAAATCTATCAAATTTTCATTCGTGTCATTAAAAATAACTTTTGAAGAAGATGAATTTATTCCAACATTTCCTCCTCCGGCAAACATATCTAAAAATACTTCCTTTTCATCAAATAAAGGTTGCAACTGTTCTAGCAACTTAAATTTTCCACCTGTATAATTAAACGGGCAAGGTATATTCATTTTCTTTTTTTCTTCGCTAAATACTTCGCATAAAAACAGTCTTTCTTTATTATCTTTTATATCTGATTTTCCAGCCGAAAAACTCTTATAGTCCGATTCAAATATAGTAACTTTACCTTTTTTACTAAGAATTCTCATGATATCTTCATCCGATATTTTAGCATTCGACCTATCATTTCCTTTATCGGACATATTGTTATACGAGAGCAAGATATACTTTGCATCCGCTTTTTCAATTAAATCTTGAAATGCTTTTGTAGCTGTAATCATGCAATAATCACTTTTTAATGCCGTTCTGTCCATTTTTCTTGCAACACCATACACTTCAGGCTTCTCCCACCTTGCTACATTCTCAAGCAAATGATACGCATCACAGTACTGTCTTGAGTTATATGGAGGATCCAGGTACAACAAATCACCTTTAATATTTTTTATCAACTCATTTGAATCAAGGTTATAACAAGTATTATTAGAATTTATCATTTCTTCAGGTAGCAAAACATTCAACACTAAAGTTTTTTCAAAGTCGGCATTTTTTCTATATGCATCGTAATGTCCAACTGTGTTTGCAATTTTATCCATTGCATATAGAAGTGATGTAATCAAAATCGCATATTCCTTAAAATTTATTTCTTTGTTTTTATACTTTACTTCTATATCTTCTCTTATATATCCTATCTTGCTACAATCATCAGAAGAAAAAAATGTATCTGCGAAATTTTCTCGCATGTAGTTATTTTCTTTTGTTTCAATTTGATTATAGGTATATATAAGTTCAATTATTTTTTTTTCTGAGTATTTTTCGTACCCAAACCATGCATAATTGGAAATATAATTACTATACAATAAATCATTTGTAATAAGCATTTTATCCTTGAAAGTATTCGCAACTGCTCCAGTTCCACTAAATATGTCAATAACAATATTTACACCTTTACAATTTTCATCAACTGTTTTTCTTATAAAATCGGAAAGAGAATATTTATTTCCTAAATATCGTCTATTATTTATGAATGACTGCTTTAATCCTAATTTAGATATTAAAAAATCTGTGTCATCCTTATCCTGTAAACCATCTATATGCAAAAATCTTTTTATAATTTCAACTATATTTTCATCCCAAAAGTACCTTCCTGTATCACTTCTCGGAATTAAAATATTTTCTTTATCTATTAATTTATATAAATATGACTTAGAAATGTCTAATTCTTTTATTACATCAGTAACATTAAGACTTGCCATCTTTATTCCTCCTTGCCACATTTTAATCTATTTAGTAGACATTATAGCATATTTCACCCATTTTTTCTATATTTTTATTTAAAAAATCAGATGCTAATTGCATCAAAAATGGAGGGCATCTTTTATAATACTCTCCGTACATCTCTATAACTCCATATCGTCATTCATACTATGACTATGGTCAATTGTTTTATCTATTTTTCTTCTATGCTTCTTAATTGCACCAATAACCGATTCTTTGTTCTCTGCTTTATTTCGACCAAGATAGTCATTCATATTAGTTTTTAGATATTCCAATTCGTCATACTCGGATGATAATAAATTATATTTCTTCAGAATCACCTCTTGCTTAGTTTGCAATTCTTTAGAATGTTCATTTAATTTCCTGAAAAGATTTTTACCGGATTTGTTCTTCAATTCTCCCAATACAGTATCTTTCAAATGTGGAAATTGCTTAAGAAAAATATCTATTTCCTCATAGGATTTCTGATAGGCTTCTATATCTTTTCGGTTCATCATTATCATATAAATTTTATCATTCGGATTTTTGCGATAACCCTGATAATGCTCTCTTTTGCTGATACAGATTTGAATATGCTTAACCACTTCCTTTATCCTCTTTTGTTCCCATGAAAGTTTATCAAATTCTTGTTTCAATTCATTTTTTTGAAATGATATTTTTTGAATTCCTTTTTCCAATGCTTCCATAGAGTTAAAGCCTTTATCTCTTATTTTTAACAGAATTTTGGATGCTACTTGCATGTTGGTATGAACTACCCAATCCTGATTCCCATATTTGGTTTTATCAATAAATTCTCCTATTTCTTTATCTTTATTTCGGATTCTTTCTTTGATTTTTTCTTCTGTGTAATTATCACCTATGGTTTTCGCTCTGGTAAATCTCTGCTGATTTTTCTGTTTGAAAGCAATATACTTTCCAAACTTAATTTCATACCCATATTGTTCCATTATTTTAAGAAAATGTTCCCAATTTATTACTTTTTGAATTACTCTATCCATATCAAATTGAAGTCTTGATTTATAACTTTTACCTTTTTTATCTTCATTCCAGTCATACCAATTCACAAATTTTCTTCACTTAATCTCGTTGATTTCTTTTTCTGTTTCTTGGTCAATTACAGATAAATTGTGTTCCTTGCAAAGTCTGTCGCTTTGATTTCTGATGTTCATATATGAACTATAGTAGGAATGATAAACTTTACCCTCATCAACATCAATAGAATTAAAAATGATGTGATGTAAATGTCCTATCAAAGCCTAGCAAATGAATTAAAGATGAATAACCCATCAATAATAGCAAGATGGGTAATAGACTTTAGAGAAAAAGGCATAGAAGGACTTAAATCTAAAAAGAGAGGAAGACCTTCAACAATGCCTAAGTCCCAGAATAAATCAAAAAACACTAAAATATAATCAACAACAAACATAAGCAATTCAGAAAATCAATCATTAACTGAAGCACAATTAAATGAAAAAATAAAAAAATTAGAAGAAAGAAACTATTGGCTTCAACTAGAAAATGATGCAATAAAAAAAAGATAGAATTGTCTCAAATGACAGATGCAGAAATAAGACAATTGCTGAAACAATCAAAGTCTTAAGAAGTAAATACAAACTTAAAGATTTGCTAATCTACTTTAACTTTCCAAAATCGACCTACATGTATTGGCAAAAATGGCTAGACAAGCCAAATAAAGATAAAGAAATTGAGTCAAAAATATTAAAAATTAGAAAAGAAAATCCAAACTATGGCTACAGAAGAATAACTGCTATGTTGAAAAGATCAGGACTAACAATAAACAAAAAGAAAGTACAAAGATTAGTTCAAAAATTAAAAATACAAGTAAAGGACTTTTCAAGAAAAACAAGAAAATACTCATCGTACAAGGGAAAAATAGGAAAAATAGCAGATAATAAAATAAAGAGAAACTTTAAGGTAGAAAAACCATACACACAAATAACAACAGACACAACAGAATTTAAGTATTTTGAAAAAGATAAATCAGTAAATTATCAAATAAAGAAACTGTATCTAAATCCATATTTAGATATGTACAACAGTGAAATACTAAGCTATGAAATATCAAAACAACCAACACTAGAACCAATCCTAAAAGCCTTAGGCAAAGCAATAAAAGTAACTAACAAAACAGAAGAAGAAAGAATATTTCACTCAGATCAAGGATGGACGTATCAAGTAAAACAATACACATCAAAACTAGAAGAAAATGACATAACTCAATCCATGTCAAGAAAAGGAAATTGCTTAGACAACTCACCAATGGAAAACTTCTTTGGAATATTAAAACAAGAAATATATTACGGAAATAAATTCTATTCATATGAACATTTAAAACAAACAATAGAAGATTATATAAAATATTACAATGAGGAAAGGATAAAAGAGAAATTAGGATACTTATCACCAGTAGAATATAGAAAGAAGAATGCAGCATAAAAATTCCTACCCCTAGGGGTAGGATAGGAAAAGTAAATACCAGAGATAGTTTAGTTCTAACTCTGGTATAAAATCCAACTTTTTGGGACCACCTTAGTTACCCCCCCCAACAGATATTGTTAAACCTTTAAAAAACTATACCCCTAGCCAATTTATGCTTATAAAATATATTAATTTGTATTATTTTTTTTCATCTAAAGTAAAATTAAAGGTCATGCTTAATGCAATTATAGCAGCTATCACTAATAAAATTAACAAACCTACAGTCACATATAATACTCCAAAATTTGTTACTATAGATACCATAGAAATTGTTAAAAATCCTGGAATCAAAAGACCAACTGCATTTATGGCTGATTCTATAGCCCCCATTTTATTTGTTGGTACTATGCCAAATACTATGGTTTGAAGCCTTGGACTTATCAAACCTACAGATACTGAACACAAGATTGAAGCTATCGCTATAATAATGAATGAATTAAAATTAAAGCCTAGCAAAATGGATACATTCAAAATCTGGCTTATAAATATTATCGTTTTATTCTTTAGATTTTTTAGTAAGCTACCACTGCATATATTTCCTATAATAACACCTACAAATAATAAAACAGTAAGTATGGCAATAGCTTGACCTGTTTCAAAATTATAAAATGGATGTTTAATTAAAATTAATGTTGTTACCGGTATAATAAGGCTAACTACAGTTTGCAATATAGATATTATAACTAACAATTTGCCCATTTCATTTATCTTAAATAAAAGTTTTATAGAATCAATTAAATGCTCGATGTAGTTTTTAAAATTTAGTTTTTTATCTATAACAATGCTTTCCTCATACTTAGATAAAGATTTTTTGATTAGGATAAAGCAAAAGAATCCAAATAAAAAAGTTAAAGCATTAATCAAGGCAAATACTTCTATTGAGAATAAACCTAGGGCAATACCACCGATTACATTACTCAAGGTCCTTATAATCATTTTAGTTCCCTGCATAAAGCCCATACCACTTGCAATATCATCTCCTACAATCTGCATGTATATAGGTACCAACATTGAACCTGTAAGTCCTCCAAGTAAATCCGATAAAAGATTAATCAAACATATTATAATAACCACTTTGAGATCAAAATTGAAATTATACAATATCAAGGCAACCGATAAATAAAATATAAACCTTATAAATAAGGAATAAATATTCTTTTGAATCCTATCTTTTTGAAAATCAGCTATAGCTCCAAAAAAGACTTGGGCAATTTGAGGTAAGGTTTCAGATAAAGTTATATAAAATATTGCCTTTTCAGCAAATTCAAAATTTGCTACATAGTTAATAAGTGCTAAATAAAAAACTGTATCCCCAAAGACTGAAATCCAATTGTTTATAGTTAAATTTCTAAAATCTCTATTTCGTAAAAAAACATTCATAATAACTCCTTTAGTATTTTAGTATAGAAATAAAATTCGATTTGAATTATCTATTCAAAGGGAAAGCTACCATCAATAATTCCCCAGTATATTCCTAAAGTGCAAATTCCAAAATCAAAATAATCAGCACTGTTATCTTCACCTAAGAACATCAAAATATTATCTTTATTTCTGTATGATCTAGTTAACAATATATTTATTACATCTTGTTTTATAGAGTTATTATCTAGATAACTTGTTGTAATCAATAAGCTTGTTAGGCCGTGACACATGGATGTACCCATCCTTAAAAAATTATTAAATATTAACTTTTGTAATGCAGTAATTTCTAAAGAAGCGAAACCCATACTATCAGATTTCAACTTAAAGTCTTTAGTTAAAAATTCTTTAATTGAATTATTTAAAAAATTTTCTAAGTTTATATTCTTATCTATATCTATATCTATATCATACCTGTATATTTTCATTAAGTGTAGAAGCATACATAATCTACCTAGTGCAAAATCAAATTCATCTATTTTATAATAATTACTAATAATATTTTTTGTGTACAAGTTAATTAATTCTAAATAAAATGCATCTTTTGTTTCTAAAAATAAATTAATTAGACTATACAAATATCCTGAATCACCAAATAATAAACTATAATTATATATATAAATATTTTTAATTTTATTTTTTTCAAACAATTTAATAATTTTTTTTATTCTATGTGCATTCTTTTTAGATAAAGTAGAAAAAAATATATATCCAGTTAATCCATGTTGATAAGAATTAGGATTTATAAATTCACCAAATTCATTAGAATTAAATTTTCTATTAATATTATTAAATTCTTTTGCATCTATATAATTAATTGCTTTATCATATTCTTTGTTAAAATCATATTCTTTATTAAAACTATACTCTTTGTTATAGCCATATTTTATATCAGCTTCGAAAAACATATCTATCTTTATAAAATCTTCTTTATTAAGTATTATATAATATAAATACATAAACCAATTATATTGATATTTCGATATTAATTTATATGAGTATGTATAATTAAAAATATCCATTATTTTTTTCATGGAACTATAATTATTTACAGCATCTATTTCAGTATATATTAAAATATTTTTAGTATATAATAAAAATGATACCACCATTAGCGAAAAAATATCTTGCCATTTAGTTGAAATATTTGTGTCAGTATCTTTATCAAAAAAAATATTTTGTGAATGCATTTCTTTCATTATTTTCTAAAACTTCAGATTGGTCTTCAGATGGTAATTTTTCTAATTCAACTAGTAAATTCATAGCTTTCTCCTCTCATTTATTTTATTTTTATTGTAAAATATTAATATATAAAAATATTTTACTTGTATTAATTTTAATATATTTTTATATAAAATACAATGACAAAAATATCATAAGCTTTGAAATTTATTTTTATAGGGAAGATATAGCTATGGATCTGAAATTAAAATTAAAAAATTTAAGAATTAAATATAATTATTCTCAGGAAAATATTGCTGAAGTTCTAGATATTAGTGTAAGACAGTATCAAAGAATTGAAAACGGAGATAATAAACCTAGTCTTTATGTATTAATGACTTTATCAAAAATTTACAATAGCAATTTGATAAATGACTATTTATTATCTAATGATAATTCTTATTTATATATTAAAGAATTAGAACTAGAATTGAAAAATATAATTTTTAATATAGATATAGATAAATTAAAAATATTCATAAATAAAATTCAATAAACTATTAATCAAGAGCCTAAGTCTACACATTTATTACAAATACTATATTTTTCTAAGACTTATAGATTAATTGTAGAAAAGCAATATATAAAAGCTAAAAGTTATCTTGAAAAAGCTATTTTAATATCAAGGGGCTGTTGCAAAATAAAAAATAGCCCTGAAATTACAAAAATTTAATAAAAACATAAAACAAGCCCTAGATTTCAACATCTAGGGCTTG
>NZ_JBFNFI010000012.1:0-53796 GCF_046035495.1 Helcococcus sp. KG196 | reverse complement strand
AGTTTCCGATTATTTCATTAATGAATGAAGAATTTTTAACCTCATTTATAAAGAGTTTTTTTGGATAAAGTAGAGTTAAATTATATTTTGCTCTTGTAATTCCAACATAAAATAACCTTCTTTCCTCTTCTAAAATTCCTAATTCTTCATTTACCGATTCGGAATAAGATGAAGGAAATTCTTTATCAACTAAATCTATTATAAACACATTATCAAATTCTAAGCCTTTTGAACCATGTATAGTTGAAAGCGTTAAATTTGAAGAATTGATGCTGTGATTTTTTTGTTTCTCGATTAAATTTCTGACTTTATTTTCAAATTCTGAAACAGATTTAATGTCTTTAGAAATATTAATCAAAGTATCTATAATTCTATCATAGGAAATCATGGATCCTGTTGTTCGTCTAGAAAGTTCTTTTACATATTCATAATAATCCATACTTCTTAAAACAAATATTACAGCATCTGAAAAATTCAATGAAGATAATTTATCCATGTAATATGAAAGTAAGTATATTTTCTCTAGGAAAAAATTATTTATTCCTTCAACGTTTTTTAATCGTTCTATGACATCATCACTTTCATCCATGAATTCCAATTGTTTTACAAATTCCTTTTTTATAAATAAATTTAATTTATAATAAATTTTTTTAAATAAATTTAAGTCATATTGATCCTTAGAGAAATTTATAATATCAATAATATCATTAATTATTTGATGTGAATAAAAAGCGTTAGTACTATCTTTTATATAAAAATCAACATTATCTGGAATATAATTAATAAAAGATATTGCCGAAATATTATTTCTGTATAATATTGCAACTGTTTCATTTAAGCAAAGTTTTTTTAATGCCTTATCAATAATATATTCAATTTGCTGCTTTGTATTTTTAGTAGAAATTATATTTACATTATTGCCTTCAGAATTATTTGATTTTATAACTTTTAAATATCTTTGTTTGTTATTTTTTATTAATTTATTTGAAAATTTTATTATATTTTGAGTAGATCTATAATTATTTTCCATATAAAAAATTTTAGCATCCGGATAAACATTAGGAAAATCAAGTAATTGTTTAGAATTAGCACCTCTAAATCCATATATTGATTGATCATCATCTGCTACAATAAATAAATTATTATTTTTTTGTGATACCAAGCTGATGATTTTCAATTGTACGTATGATGTATCCTGGCCTTCATCAATTTGTACATAATGAAATTTATTTTGAAGAAAATCTAGTGCTTGTTTATTAGTTTGAAGTATTCTCAAGGCTTCAATAAGTATATCATCAAAATCAAGTAAATTTTTATCTTTTTTGAATCTTTCATATATAGTGTATACTTTTTCAAAATCATTAAATATAGCGGAATACATCTTTTTATATTCATTATAATCCATTAATGTATTTTTTAAAAAGCTAGATACTCTAAAAAAACTTTCCAATTGTTCATCATTCATATATTTTTTTCTAACATGTAAAAATATTTGCTGAACAATAGAGTATTTATTATATTCTTTTGATGATTCTATAATCTTAAAATTTGATAATTTATTTGAAAATTTTTTTATTATACCGTATGCAAAAGAATGAATAGTTGAAAAATGAATGTTTTGATCACCGTAGATTTTTTTATATCTAATTTCCATATCTTTAGCTTGAGTCTTAGAAAATGTCATTGCCAAAATATTTTCAGGATTAATTCCATTGTTTATTAAATTATTTATTCTTGCTAATAATACTGTAGTTTTACCGGAACCGGGGACTGCCAATACTAATGCCGGACCTTTTTTATGATTTATTACTTTTAATTGATTTTCTGAAAATTTCATAATAACTCCTCAAAATAATATTAATATATAAAACAAAAAAAATAAAATATTAATTTTTTGTAATAACAGATAAGACTTTATCATTAAAAAAATTTTTATGTGAATTAATTACATCAATTAAATTGAAAATTTAAATATGGAAATGAAAAATATTTTTAAATAGTTTTATTATATAGTTAAAAAGGCTAACTCAATTAAGAGAAAGCCTGTTTGATTAATTTCATATCTTAAATTTTATTTTGAAAATTATCTTTAACGATAACATCATGTGCTCCACCTTCAACAATAGAAGTTGATGAAACAAGAGTAATCTTTGCCTTTTCTTGTAATTCTTTAATGCTCAAAGCACCACAATTACACATGGTTGCTTTAATTTTATTAATCGTTAAATTTACATTATCATGTAATGATCCTGCATATGGAACATAAGAGTCTACACCCTCTTCAAATTTAAGATTTGATGCTCCTCCAAGATCATATCTTTGCCAGTTTCTAGCTCTATTTGAGCCCTCACCCCAATATTCTTTAACAAAATTACCATTTATATTTATTTTATTTGTAGGTGATTCATCAAATCTGGCAAAATATCTACCAAGCATTATAAAATCAGCACCCATTGCAAGTGCAAGAGTCATATGATAATCATGAACAATTCCACCGTCCGAACAAACAGGAACGTAAATACCGGTTTTTTCAAAATATTCATCTCTAGCTTTAGCAACTTCTATAACCGCAGATGCCTGCCCACGACCAATACCTTTTTGTTCTCTTGTAATGCAGATAGAACCACCACCAATTCCGATTTTAATAAAATCAGCACCGGCATTTGCAAGGAAATCAAAGCCCTCTTTATCTACCACATTTCCAGCACCAACTTTAACACTATCTCCATAATTTTCTCTAATCCATTCAATAGTGTCTTTTTGCCACTCACTAAATCCCTCGGATGAATCTATGCATAAAACATCACATCCGGCTTCAACTAGAGCAGGGACTCTTTCCATATAATCTCTAGTGTTGATACCTGCTCCTACTATGAAGCTTTTATTAGAATCTAAAAGTTCATTTGGGTTTGATTTGTGCATGTCATAATCTTTTCTAAATACAAGGAATTGTAAATTTTGATTATCATCAACTATTGGTAAAACATTTAATTTATGTTCCCAAAGTATATCATTAGCTTGACTTAGAGTTAGACCAACATTAGCATATATTAAATTTTCAAATTTTGTCATAAACTCTGTAACTTTAATATCAGTAGTCATTCTTGAAATTCTATAATCTCTGCTTGTTACAAGTCCCAAAAGTTTACCTTTACTTGTACCATCTTCAGTTATAGCTATTGTTGAATATCCATTTTTTTCTTTTAGCTCAAGTACATCAGCTAAAGTTGCATCGGGAGATAAATTACTATCACTTACTACAAATCCCGATTTATATGATTTAACTTTTTTAATCATATTTGCTTGAGATTCAATGGATTGAGAGCCAAAAATAAAAGAAATTCCACCTTCTCTAGCTAAACTAACAGCCATTTTATCATCTGATACGGCTTGCATTATTGCTGATACAAGTGGAATATTCGCACTAATTTTAGGTGTTTCACCCTTTTTAAATTTTGTAATAGGTGTTTTTAAACTAACATTTGATACCATGTGTTGTTTCGATGAATAACCAGGTACTAATAAGTATTCACTAAATGTTCTTGATGGTTCGCTAAAATAAAATGCCATAAAATATCCTTTCTTATTTACTAAATATTTCCAAAATTAAAATTTAATATATTTAAATTTGTGATTAATTTTATCATTTATGTTTGTTAAAGTCAAAGGGATATTTTTTATATATCATTTATTTTCATTTTTTGAATTATTTTATCCGTTCTAAGCATTACAGATTGTAATTATTTACATTAATAGTTATAATTATTTTAAGGAGGAATTATGGATTTTGAAAATCGTAAAATTTTAGTAAAAAAAAGTAGAATTAATAAAAATAAAATTGTTAAAAATATTTTATATATTATATTTTTTATTATAATGGCATTACTAGCTAAAAATTATATTTTTAAACAAAAAATAAATTCTGAAATTGTTTATGTTTTTGATAAATCAAACAATAATGTTATATTTGAAAAAAATAAAAATAAAAAAATATCTCCTGCAAGTCTATCAAAATTATTTTTGACAGATTATATTATAGAAAATTATAATTTAGATACTGTAATTTCACCTTCTGATGGAATATTAGAATATGTACCTAAAAATTCATCTTTAGCTAATATTGAATATAAAGAATATACATTAAGAAATTTAGTTGCAGGATTATTAGTTCCTTCAGGTAATGATGCTGCATATGTTTTGGCTGATTTTTGTGGGAAAAATTTAGATAAAAGTTTAAGAGATATAAAAACTAGGTTGGACTTATTTCAAGAAAAATTCAATATATTTTTGAGAGATAGAGGATATGAAAATACTAAAATATACAATCCATCTGGTTTTGATTATGAATCATATACTACTTGTGAGGATTTAAATAATGTTGTTAATAATATTATTCAATATAAGTTTATAAGAGAAGTTATATCAAGTTATGAATATATTGCTAGTTTACCTGATGACACCGATATTGCTTGGATAAATACAAATAAATTTTTAGATCCTAATTTTAAATATTTTAGTAAAAAAATTAAAGGAATTAAAACCGGTTCATTAGATGGGATAAATAATTTGATTTTATTGTATAATAAAGGTGATAGAGAATATATCATTCATATATTAGGTTCAAAAACTGATAAACAAAGATATGAAGAAGCCAATGAAATTATAAAAAGAATTATTGAAAAATAAAAAATAGTCATGTTCTAATTCAATTTTTTGTAAAAGGGCATGACTATTTTTCATTTAATTTTATTCAACTGAGTAATTATCAAAGTAACCTTTAATGTAAATTACAGGAGTACCTTTATCTCCTGAACCCGACATTAAATCACATAATGAGCCGACAAGGTCTGTAAGTTGTCGAGGAGTTGTGCCTAATTTTGCATTTTGTGTAACATCATTATCATCTTTGGTTTTGATTTTTTCTTTCATTGCTTTAATTGCTTCTTCACCTGACAAATCTGCCAAATCATTATCTGCAAGATATTTTATTTTAACTTCATTTGGTCTACCGATTAAACCATCAGTAAATCCGGGAGATACAACAGGATCAGCTAATTCCCATATTCCACCAATAGGATCCTTAAATGCACCATCACCATATACTAAAACTTCAATTTTTTTACCCGTTCTTTTCATTATTTCTGCTTGAACATCATCAACGAATTTTTTAGCATCTCTAGGGAATAATTTTAGTGAATCATCGCTAGCTGCGTTTGAACCATATAGTCCATAGTGTTCGTTATATCCGGAATTGTTTATTGGACTTGACATAATATCAGCAAGTGTATACACAGAATTAATACCATGTTCCTTGAAATATTCTTTCATGTATTCTCTATCATGTATATTTGCTACAAGTATAGATTTTGAGTTTTTTGCAATATCTTCTAGATTGTTTGAGTATAAGATTTCTACTTGACCTTTTTGAAATACTGATTTATATATTTCAACATAATCAAGTCCTGTGAATGGGTGAAGGTATTTTTTACCTAAGATATTTAGATAGTCCTCTTCGGTTAGAGTATCTTTGTAGATGTTTACATTTTTTTTCATTATTTCATATTTATCCATAAGTAGATTTCCTACTTCATCACTTGGATATGAAAGATAAATTTTAACTTTTTTATTTGTATTTGCGATAGCTTTTAGAATATTTAAAAATCTGTTTCTGCTTAAAATTGGATGCACTAAGCTTATTTCATCATTATACTTACTGTTTAAGTCTTCAGTAATGTATGATAATTTTACATAGTTTCCCTGTGTCCTTGCCAATAAAGATTCAGTAATACCAATGATGTCAGTATTTGAAACCTCGATTTTTTGTTGCTCTATAACTTCTGTAAAACAATCACTCACGATTTTTACTAAATCATCACCTTGTTTTACAATTGGTAGCCTTATTCCTAATGAACTTGTACCTATTAATCTACTCATTTATGCTCCTTATTTGTTTAATACTAATTTGTGTAATTCCAATGGTAGGATATATTCACCATTTTTGTAAACTCTCATGTTTCCACCTGAAATTTCGTCTATAAGAATAATATTTTGATTTTCATCAATACCAAATTCTAATTTAATATCATATAAATCTAAACCTTTTTCTTTTAGAATTTCAAATATTTCATCGGAAATTAATTTAGTTTGTTCTACAATTACATCATATTGTTCAAAAGTCGCAATATTTAATAAATTTAGAGTTTCTTTTGTAATAATTGGATCTTGAGCTTTATCGTCTTTTATTGTAATTTCGACAAGTCCACCCAAATCCTGAGCTTCTTTAACATATTTTCCATATCTTTTGAAGAATGATCCAACAGCCTTGTATCTGCAAATAAATTCTAAACCATGACCAAATACTTTGGCTTTTCTAACTTCCATAGTATTTTCTTCAATATTTGAATCTACATAATGAGTTACAATTCCTTTTTCCTTTAATTTTTCAAAGAAAAATTTTGTTAGTTCTAATCCTGCTTTTCCTGACCCTTCGATCGAAAGTCCAATTTGATTTTCACCTGGATCGAATACGCCATCTTTACCTGTTACATCATCCTTAAACTTTAATAAAATGTTACCATTTTCAAGTTCAAAGAGTGTCTTAGTCTTACCTTGATAAATTAATTTCATAATTTTCTCCTTTTTGACAAAACTTTTACAAGAGAATACTACATTAAATTTGTTTAAATTTCAACTAAAATTTAAATAAAATTATTTTGTAAAAAATAATTGCAAATAAAAAAATATTTGATATACTAGTCTTGTAATTGTAAAAAATAAAAAAATAAGGAGCAAATAATGCCTAAAGTTGCTGTTGTTATGGGATCTTCTTCTGATTTTGAGACAATGAAAGAGACTTGTCAGCTATTAGAAGAGTTTGGTATAGAATACGATAAAAAAGTTGTTAGTGCACATAGAACACCTGATTTGTTAATAGACTTTGCAAAAAACGCAAAAAATAACGGGTTTAGTGTAATTATTGCAGCAGCAGGTGGAGCCGCACATTTACCGGGCATGATTGCATCTATGACTATTTTACCTGTTATAGGTGTACCTATAAAATCAAGCACATTAAATGGTATTGACTCGCTTTTATCAATTGTTCAGATGCCTTATGGGGTTCCTGTACATACTATGGCTATAGGTGTAGCTGGAGCTAAAAATGCAGCTATAAGTGCATTATCAATTCTTGCAATTGAAAATGATGAGTACGCTCAAAAATATGAAAAATTTAAAACTGAATTAGAAAATATAGTAAAGGATATGAAGATATGATGAGTACTATATTACCTAAAAGCACTATTGGAATAATCGGTGGTGGTCAACTAGGAAGAATGTTAGCTATGTCTGCAAAAGAGATGGGATATAAAATAGCTATATTAGATCCAAGTGAAGACGCCTGTGCAAGAAAATTTGCAGATTTTTTTATACATAGTGCTTTTAGTGATTTTAAAGGCATAGAAAAGCTATGCGAATTAAGTGATGTAATCACATTTGAATTTGAAAATATTGATTTGGATGTATACAGGCAAATTGAGAACAAATACAATGTTGTTCAATCATCAAAAATTTTAGAAATATCACAGCATAGACTTAAAGAAAAAGAATATGCAAAAAAATTAAATATTCCTACAGTTGAATATTTTAGTTCTGATGATAAAAATATTAAACTTGATGGAAAATATATTATGAAAACATTGAGATTTGGATATGATGGCAAAGGGCAATCATTGATAAACTCAATATCTGAAATACAAGAAAATACTATTTTAGAAAAATTTATTTCATTGGAAAAAGAAATTTCTGTAGTTGCTTGCAAGGATATTCAAGGCGTAAATATCGTAGCAGTAGTAGAAAATGAACATAGAAATAATATTTTATATAGATCTAAAATTCCTGCAAATATAAGTAAAGAACAGTATGAAACAGCTGTGGAATACACAAATAGGATTTTGTCAGGCATAGAATATTACGGTGTTTTAACTGTAGAATTTTTTATAAGTAATGGAAAGGTAATTTTTAATGAAATTGCTCCAAGAGTTCATAATTCAGGCCATATAACGATGCAATCTGCAAATAAATCGCAGTTTAGAGCTCATATTGAGGCAATTTGTGGATTATCGGTAGGAAAAATAACAAATAAGGAAACGACTTTATACAATATTTTAGGTCAGAATGAAAAATATTTTATAAATTTAGTTAAAGATAGACAATGTTATTTGCATTTGTACGAAAAAGAAGCCCGTAACAATAGAAAAATAGGACATATTAATTTTGAGGGAAATGTTTTTTTGGAGGATAGTTTTGAATAAAAGAATTTTTGTAAAGAAAAAAAATAAATATGATGTACAATCAAAAAATTTAATGAATTTACTAAATTTAGAGTTTGGAATATCAATATCAAAATTAGAAAAATACGTAATTTATGATATTTTTGATATTGATGATGAAATTTTTGAAAAATCAAAAAACCTTGTATTTTCTGAAGTTATGATAGATGAGGTATATGATAATATTAATTTAGAAAAAAATAAATATATTGCATATGAAACTTTGCCGGCACAGTATGATCAGCGTTCAGATAGTGCTATGCAATGCTTAAAATTAATAGACAATAAAAATAAATCTGTTATAAGAACAGGTACATTAATTGTATTTGATAAGGAATTAAACGAAATACAATTACAAAAAATTAAAAACTTTTTAATCAATCCAATTGAATCTCAAGAAAAAAATCTAAATAAATTAGAATTTATTATCAATCAAGAATCTAAAAAAATGTTAGATTTAACAGGATTTAGAATATTTAATAATCAAAAATTAGAAGAAATCAAGGAAAAATTATCTTTAGCACTTGATTTAGAAGACTTAAATTTTATTCAAAAATATTTTGTGAAAGAAGATAGAGATCCTACAGAAACAGAATTGTACGTTCTCGACGTGTTTTGGTCAGATCACTGTAGACATACTACTTTTGAAACAAGTCTAGATGAAATATCAATTAATTCAAAATTATTCCAAGAGGAAATGCAAGAAGCATTTAATTATTACATAAAAATTAGAGAGGAATTAGGCATTACAAAACCAATAAGGCTTATGGATATGGCATCTATTATTGGAAAATATCATACAAAGATATTAGGCGATAAAAATATAGAAATAAGTGAGGAAATAAATGCCTGTTCATTTTTTACTGAAATAGAAAATAAAGGACAAAAGGAAAAATGGTTAATTCAATTTAAAAATGAAACTCATAATCATCCCTCAGAAATTGAGCCATTTGGTGGGGCTTCCACATGTATAGGTGGAGCGATTAGAGATCCATTGTCAGGGAGAAGTTATGTTTACCAAGCAATGAGAGTATCAGGTTCAGGTAATATTTTGCAAAATAGAGGATATACATTAAAAAATAAATTACCTCAAGTTGATATCTCGAAAGGTACTGCACAAGGCAACAGTGCATACGGTAATCAAATAGGATTGGCAACTACATTTGTGAAAGAAATTTATGATGATTCATATGTTGCAAAAACAATGGAAGTAGGAGCTGTAGTAGGAGCGGTTAAGGTTGATAATTATAAAAGAGAAACCTTAGTTCCCGGGGATATTGTTGTTATGATTGGTGGGAGAACTGGTCGTGACGGTATACAAGGTGCTTCGGGTTCATCAATAGAGCATAATGATAAATCTCTTGTGAATGCATCAAGTCAAGTTCAAAAGGGGAATCCGGTTGAAGAAAGGAAAATTCAAAGATTATTTAGAAAACCGGAAGTTACAAAATTAATAAAAAAATGCAATGATTTTGGTGCTGGTGGGGTTTCGGTTGCTATTGGAGAATTGTCAGAAGGAATTGAAATTTTTCTAGATAGAGTTCTTACAAAATATAAGGGATTGAACCCTACAGAAATTGCAATCAGTGAATCTCAAGAAAGAATGGCTGTCGGGATTTCCAAAGATGATTACGAAAATTTTGTAGCAGAATGTGAAAAAGAAAATCTTGAATATGTTCATGTTGCAAACATAACTGATAGAAATAGACTAGAAATGTATTATAATGGCGAATTAATTGTAGATTTCAAGTCAGAATTTTTGGAAACAGCCGGAGTTAGAAAGCATTCAAAAGCTGAATTAAGAGATAATGATTCAGAAAATCCATTTGTAAAAAGAGAATTTTCAAAAGATAAATTTTTAAAAGAACTTTCAGATTTAAATGTATCAAATCAAAAAGGAATGGTGTCTATGTTTGATTCTACAGTAGGTGCTATGACAGTAATGATGCCATTTGCAGGAAAGACAAAATTAACGCCTGTACAAGCTAGTGTAGCAGCTATTCCTACTTTGTATAGTACACCGGATACTGCAACTGTATTGACATATGGATTTATCCCTAAAATTTCAAAATATTCACCATTTTTATCAAGTATTTATGCTGTGCTGGAATCTTTGGCAAAAGTTTATGCAATTGGTGGGACTAAAGAAAGTTTATATTTTTCATTCCAGGAATATTTTGAAAAATTACTTGATAATCCTATAAAATGGGGAAAAGTTACACAATCTCTTTTGGGAAGTATTGTTGCTCAAAGGGAAATAGGAAGACCTTCTATTGGTGGCAAAGATTCAATGTCAGGTACATTTAATGATATAAATGTAGTTGAAACATTAATATCATTTGCATGTGCACCTGTAAAAATAAAGGATGTTATAACTCCTGAATTAAAAAAAGTGGGTAATAAACTCTATTTGATAGATATTGAAAAAACAGATAAAGGATATCCTAATATCAAAAAAACAGTTGAATTATTTGGGAAATTAAATCAATACATAAAAGATGGAAAAGTTGTTTCTGCATATGTTCAAGAGTATGGTTCAATAGCATCTTCATTATCTAAGATGGCAATAGGTAATAGTTTAGGGTTTACAGTAGATAGTGAAAAAATATTTAATTTTAATCCTGCCTCAATTGTAGTAGAAGCTACTGAAAAACTTGACTTTGAACTAATTGGAGAAGTAACAGAAGATATTATAATAAATGGAAATACTATACTTAAAGAAGAGATATATAAAGCATATATGAATACTTTAGAAGAAATTTACCCAACTTATTATAATTTGGATAAAGATAAAGTGGAAAATATTTCTAATGCTTGTGAAACTAAGAAATATTATAAAGAAAAATTAGATAAGGTAAGAGTAGTAATTCCGGTATTTCCAGGTACAAATTCAGAATATGATACTCAAAAAGCATTTGAAGAGGCTGGAGCATTAGTTTCGCAGGTTGTAATTAGAAATACAAAAGCAAATGATATTCAAAATTCTATAGATGAATTCGTAGAAATGATTGAAAAATCTGAAATTATTGCGTTTCCGGGAGGATTTTCCGCCGGAGATGAGCCTGATGGTAGTGCAAAATTTATTGTAAATATTTTGAAAAATGAAAAAGTTAAAAATGCAATTCATAAACATTTAGCCGACAAAAAATTAATTTTAGGTATATGTAACGGATTTCAAGCATTAATAAAATCAGGATTATTGCCATATGGAGAAATAAAAGACTTAGGTAGTGACGATTTAACATTGTTTAGAAATGAAGGATTAAGACATATTTCTGATACTGCAATAACTAGAGTTGCCAACACAAATTCACCATGGACTCAGGATTTTGAAATTGGACAGAAACATGAATTAGTATTTAGTCATGGAGAAGGTAGACTGACGGGAAAATTAATTGAAAAATTTAAGCATTTAGCTGCATTTCAATATATTGATGAGGATGGAGATGCAACATTGAATGGTAAATATAATGTTAATGGATCACTTTATGCTATTGAAGGGATGATTAGTGAAAATGGTCTTATTTTAGGTAAAATGGGTCATAGTGAAAGATCAGGACATAATTTATATAAAACAAACACTATAAAAGAAAGACAAGATATATTTTCTAATGGGGTTAAATATTTTACAAGGGGTTAAGTAAATGTTTGGAATTTGGAATAACAAAAATGCGGTAAATTTGACATATCTAGCATTACACAGTATGCAGCATAGAGGACAGGAAGGAGCAGGCATTGTTTCTAGCGATAGAAATAGAATAAAAGGATATAGAAACATAGGTTTATTGAATGAAGTTTTTAGAAATAGAAATGTTTTAGAAAATTTAACCGGAGATTGTGCTTTAGGTTCGGTATGGTATTCAAGCCATGATACAAATAATATTCAAAATATTGAGCCTTTATTATTTAAATTTTATGATGAACATATTGGTATATCTTTTTCCGGAAATATATTAAACGCTAAATCACTTAGAAAAAAACTGGAAGAAGAGGGAGCGGTATTTCATTCATCATCAAATGCAGAATTAATTGTTCATTTGATAAGAAGAAGTTTAAAAAAAGAATTTGAAGAAAGATTAAAAGAAGCTCTATTAAAACTTAAGGGAGCATTTTCGATAATTATATTATTAAATAATGCGATGTATGGAATTGTAGATAAGCATTCAAGAAGGCCTTTAGTTTTGGGAAAATTAAATAATTCTCTAATGATTGCATCTGAAACTTGTGCCTTAAATGTTATTGGTGCAAAATTTGTTGATAATATTAGTGCTGGTCAAATTTTTAAGATAACTGATGAAGGGTATGAAAAATGTAATTTTACAAAAGCTGAAGAGATTACAATCGAAGCAATGGAGTTTATATATTTTGCCAGACCGGACTCAACAATTTTAGGAAAAAATGTTCATATGGTTAGAAAAAATTCCGGGAAAATTTTAGCTAAGGAAAGTCCTGTAGATGCAGATATTGTAGTCGGGGTACCGAATTCCTCATTGTCTTTGGCTAGTGGTTATGCAGAAGAAATAGATTTACCTTATGAAATGGGATTAATTAAAAATCAATATATGGGGAGGACATTTATTCAACCAACTCAAGATTTAAGAGACTTAGGGGTGAAAATGAAATTATCAGCACTAAGTGATGTAGTAAAAGATAAAAGAGTGGTATTATTGGATGATTCAATAGTTAGGGGAACAACATCCAGAAGAATTGTAGATTTATTAAAAGATGCGGGGGCTAAAGAAGTTCATTTGAGAATCGGTTCTCCAATGATACTATTTCCAAGTTATACGGGAATTGATATGCAATCATCAAAAAATTTGATAGGGGCAAATAAAAGTAAGGAAGAAATATGTAAAGAAATAGGAGCGGACTCACTAGAATATTTAACTTTAGAAGGATTGCAAAAGGCGGTTGGATTTGAGCTTGATTCTAAATTTAACGGAATTACAAGCGATATTTTTAATGGACAATATACGGATGATTTGTGTGATTATGAAAAAATATTTAATGAAGAACTAACAGAAATTGAAAAAGTGTTTTTAAATCAAGGAAGGTTAAAATGAGTCAAAAATATAAAGAGTCGGGAGTTAGTTTAGATAATGGATATGAATCTGTAGAAAGAATAAAAAAGCATGTTCAAAGAACTAAAAATAAAGGAATGATGTCGATGATTGGAGGTTTTGGAGGAGTTTTTGATCTTTCAAAATATAATTTTAAGAATCCTGTGCTTGTAAGTGGAACTGATGGAGTTGGTACAAAATTGAAATTAGCATTTGAGTTAAATAAGCATGATACTATAGGAATTGATGTAGTAGCAATGTGTGTAAATGATATTTTAGCACAAGGAGCAATACCTTTATTTTTCCTTGATTATTTAGCAGTTGGAAAAAATAATCCAAAGCAAATAGAAGAAATTGTTAAAGGTGTTTCTGATGGATGTGTAGAATCAAATATTGCATTAATAGGTGGAGAAACAGCTGAAATGCCGGGATTTTACAAAGAAGACGAATATGATATTGCAGGATTTTGTGTTGGAGCACAAGAAAAAGAATTGTTAATATCTAAAGAAAATACAAAAGTAGGGCAAATTGTTATAGGTATTAAGTCTTCGGGATTTCATTCAAACGGATTTTCATTAGTTAGAAAAATTTTAAGTGACAATAAAATTGAATTATCAGAAAAATTTGAGGATACTACAATTGGTGAAAAGCTTCTAACTCCAACTAAAATTTATGCAAAGGAAGTATTAAGTTTAATTGAAAATGTAAAAATAGCAGGGATTTCTCATATAACCGGTGGAGGATTTTATGAAAACTTACCAAGATGCTTAAAATCAGGATTGGGAATGAAAATCAAAAAAGATTCTTATGAAGTTCCATCTATATTTAGATATATTCAAGAAAAAGGGAATATTGAAGACGATGAAATGTATCAAGTATTTAATATGGGAGTTGGATTAGCTGTAGTAGTAAATAGAGAAGATGTTTCTAAAGTATTTGAAATTATCCCTGAAAGTTTTAAATTGGGAGAAGTAATAGATGAAGAGGGAATTAAATTAATATGATAGATGTAGCAATATTTGCATCCGGGACAGGTTCAAATTTCTATAATTTGGCAATTAATCCGGAGTTGAAAAATTTAATTAATATTAGATGTTTAGTTTGTGACAATCCAAAAGCAAGTGTAATTGAAAAAGCTAAATTGCTAAATATTGAAACACTTATAGTTAATCCTAAAAATTTTGATTCAAAAATAGATTATGAGAAATACATTTTGGAAAATATTGAAGATGTAAAATATATATTTCTAGCAGGGTATATGAGGATAATTTCGCCATATTTTTTGGGGAAATTTAAAGGTAAAATAGTTAACATTCATCCTTCTTTGCTTCCTTTATACAAAGGAAAAGATTCTATAAAAAGAGCTTTTGAAGATAAAGTGGAATTTATAGGTATAAGTATTCATTATGTAAATGAAGAGGTTGATGGAGGACAAATTTTAGCACAAGATAAATTTAGGGTTGATTATAAATTAAGTTTAGATGAAGTTACTCAAAAAGTCCATGAATTAGAGCATAGACTTTATCCGAAAACCATTATAAAGATTTTAACTGATAATTAATTAGGAGGAATATTTGAAAAAGGCATTAATTAGTGTAAGTGATAAAACTGGCGTTTTAGAGTTTGCAAGGTCATTAAAAGAAAATAATTTTGAGATAATTTCAACAGGTGGGACACTTAAACATTTAGTTGAAAATGGAGTTGAATGTATTGGAATAGAATATTATACAGGATTTCCAGAAATTTTAGAAGGTAGAGTTAAAACACTTCATCCTAAAGTTCATGGTGGGTTATTGGCAAAAAGAGATAGTGAATTACATATAAAAGAAGCAGAAAATAATGAAATTGATTTTATTGATTTAGTTTGTGTAAATTTATATCCATTTGAAGAAACATTAAAAAAAGACGGAGTTTCTGATGTTGAAATAATTGAAAATATTGATATCGGAGGCCCTAGCATGTTAAGATCAGCTGCAAAAAATTTCAAGTTTGTTACAGTTGTTACAGATTATAAAGATTATAATATGATTATTGATGAAATATCTGAAATGGGAGAAACTAAATTTGAGACAAGAGCATATTTAGCAGCGAAAGTTTTTAATAAAACAGCAAGTTATGATTCAGTAATAGCAAATTATTTTAATAATAAATTTAACTTCACTCCTGAAAAATTAACATTAACATATAAATTAGAAGATGAATTAAGATACGGTGAAAATCCACATCAGAAAGCTGTACATTACACAAATAATGAAGCTTGCTCATATAAATTGCAAGATTGTGAGCAATTACACGGAAAGAAAATGTCGTATAATAATCTTCAGGATGCAAGTGCTGCATTAGATATTTTACAAGAATTTGATGAAATTGTATGTGTTGCATTAAAACATATGAATCCATGTGGAGTTGCAATAGGAAATACTGTTTTAGAAGCATATACAAAGGCTTATGAGTCTGATCCAATTTCGATATTTGGAGGAATAGTTGCTATTAACGGTAAAGTTGATATTGAAACTGCAACAATGATGAATAAGCTATTTTTAGAAATAATTCTAGCTGAAGATTATGATGAAGATGCTTTGGAAAAACTAAAAACAAAGAAGAATTTAAGAATTTATAAAATACCTAAGAGAATATCAAAAAATTCTAAACTTATAAAGTCAGTCAGAGGTGGAATATTAGTTCAAGATTATGACGAAAAATTATACGATGAAATAAATGTTGTTACTGAAAAGAAAGCATCTAACAAAGAAATGAAAGATTTGTTATTTGGATATAAAATTGTAAAGCACGTAAAATCAAATGCAATAGTAGTTGTGAAAAATCAACAAACATTGGGAATAGGTGCAGGTCAAATGAACAGAGTAGGTGCCTGTGAAATTGCATTAAAACAAGCTGGTGACAAGGCTGATGGTGCTGTAATTGCATCGGATGCATTTTTCCCAATGAGAGACAGTGTTGACATGGCTGGTGAATATAATATTTCTGCTATAATTCAACCAGGAGGATCTATTAAAGATCAAGATTCAATTGACGCATGTAATGAGCATGGAATTTCTATGATTTTTGCAAAATTACGTCACTTTAAGCATTGATGGCTAGAGTATTAATTTTAGGAAATGGTGGAAGAGAGCATGCCATTTCATATAAATTATTTAATGAAGGTCATGAAATATTTATGCTTGGACTAAATCCAGGTGTTGCAAAGTTTGGTACTTGTATAGAAATATGCGAGAATCAAATAGCAGAATTTTGCAAAAATAATATGATTGATTTAGTATTTGTCGGACCTGAAAAATATTTAGTAGACGGTATAGTTGACAAATTAGAAAATGAAGGAATTCGTGTATTCGGGCCAAATAAAAGAGCCGCTATACTAGAGGGAAGTAAATCTTTTTCTAAAAATTTAATGAAAAAATATAACATTCCTACTGCAAGTTATGAAGTTTTTGAAGAATTTGAAACTGCTAAAGAATATCTTAAAAATTCAAATTTTCCAATTGTAATTAAAGCTGATGGGATTGCAGCCGGAAAGGGTGTTATTATTGCGGAAAGTTATGAAACATCAATTTCTGATTTGGAAGAAATTATGATTAATAATAAATTTAATGCTGCTGGTAAAAAGGTTGTAATTGAAGAATTTTTAATAGGGGAAGAGTTTTCATTAATGTGTTTTGTAAGTGGAAATAAAGTGTATCCCATGAAAATAGCTCAAGATCACAAAAGAGCTTTTGATAATGATGAGGGGTTAAATACAGGGGGAATGGGAGCATACTTGCCTATAAAACACATAACTGAAGAGGACGTTAAAGAAGCAGTTGATAATATTATTATTCCTACAGCAAATGCTATGATTTTAGAAAATAGAGAGTTTAAGGGAGTATTGTTTGCCGGACTGATGAAAACAAAAGATGGGATTAAGACTATTGAATATAATGTAAGGTTCGGTGATCCTGAATCAGAGATAATTTTACAAAGTATGACATCCAGTTTATATGATATTGCAAATGATATAATTGATGGTAATGAGATTGATTTGAGATGGAATGAGGAGTCTCATGTTGGAGTTGTTTTAGCATCTAAAGGATATCCCGAAGATTATAAAAATGGATATGAAATTTTAGGATTAGAAAAGGTTAAATCTCAAATATTTCATATGGGAACTAAGGATTTAAATGGTAAAATAGTTACAAATGGTGGACGAGTTTTAATTGTGTGTGCATCTGCTCATACATTAGAGAAGGCTATTGAAAAAGCATATAAAGACATTGAAAAAATAGAATGTGATAATTTATATTATAGGAAAGATATAGGGCATTTATCATTAAAGTGAGGTTAAATGAAGACAGATTACGAAATTTCATTAGAAGCTAATAAAAAAAACATTGAAAAAGTTGCTTCAAAAATAAATATATCTCAAAAAGATTTAAATAAATATGGAGAATATAAGGCAAAAGTTAATATTCCAAGTTTTGATAATTTATCAGAAAATTTAATTTTGGTTACATCTATAAATCCTACTTCAACAGGAGAAGGAAAATCTACAGTTACAGTTGGATTATGTGATGGTATGAATTTAATAGGTAAAAAAACTTCAGTTGCACTTAGAGAGCCATCATTAGGACCTGTTTTAGGGAGAAAAGGAGGTGCTACAGGGGGAGGTTATGCTCAAGTAGTTCCAATGGATGAAATAAATCTTCATTTTACAGGAGATTTTCATGCAATTACATCTGCACATAATGCAATAATGGCTTTAATAAATAATCATATTTTTCAAGGAAATAAATTAAATTTTGATAAAATAGACTTTAATTATGTAATGGATATGAATGAAAGAGCACTTAGAAGTGTTGAAATTTACAGTAATGGTAAATTAAGTAGTCCAAAATCAAGTTCATTTGATATAACTGTAGCTAGTGAGATTATGGCTATATTATGTTTATCAGAAAATATTTTTGATTTAAAAAAAAGAGTTTCAAATATAATATTGGGATATACAAGAGAATCTAAGCCTATATATTTAAGAGAATTAAAAATTGAAGGAGTTATTGTTGCGTTGTTGAAAGATGCTATACGACCTAATTTAGTTCAAACACTTGAAAATAACCCTGCATTTATACATGGAGGACCATTTGCAAATATTGCTCATGGATGTAATTCAGTTATAGCTACAAAAACAGCACTTAAATACAGCGATTATGTAATTACAGAAGCAGGATTTGGAGCTGATTTAGGTGCAGAGAAATTCTTTAATATAAAATGTAGAAGTGCAAAATTAAAACCTAAAGCTGTTGTAATTGTAGCAACTATAAAAGCAATTAAATTACATGGTGGAGTTTTAGAAAAAGATTTAGCACAAGAAAATTTAGAAGCATTGAAAATAGGTATTAAAAATTTAGAAAAACATGTTGAGAATATTAGGAAATTTAATCTTCCGATTGTAATTGCATTAAATGAATTTACAACAGATACGGATAGAGAAAAAGAGTTTTTATTGAAATGGGCTAAATCTCATGATGTTGAAATTTCACTTACTCAAGTGTGGTCGAAAGGTGGAGAGGGTGCTATTGATTTATCAAAAAAATTGGTTAATTTAATTGAAAAAAATAATAAAGAATTTAATCTATTATATAAAGATGAAGATTTAATAGAAGATAAAATTAATATAATAGCTAAGCAAGTTTATGGAGCAACATCTGTTAAATTTACAGATTCTGCTAGAGAAAAACTTAAATTAATCAATGATTTGGGATATAGTAATTTACCTGTATGTATGGCAAAAACACCAAATTCTCTTTCTGATAATCCAAAGTTATTAGGCAGACCGGAAAATTTTCAAATAACAATTTCAGATTTGAAAATAAATAGTGGTGCAGGTTTTATTGTTGCATATTTGAATAAAGTCCTTACAATGCCCGGGTTACCTAAAATACCAAATGCAATTAGTATAGATATTGATGAAAATGAAAATATAATTAATCTTTTTTAGAAAAATGAATATTAAAATAATATAATTTTTAGAATAGGTAATAAATCTTAAATTATAAAAAATTTAATAAAACACATATATAAGCCTTGGATTTTGAAATGAATCCAAAAAGTTGGACTTTATACCGGAGACATTTAGAAATATTTGTCTCTGGCTTTTTGTGTTCTAAATATTTTTTATGCTATTTTAACAACATTCATATTATTGTATGAATCCTTTTTATTTTTATTAAATTGCCAATTTTTTTTAGGTGGTTTATTTTGATATCTAGTGCCTGTTTTCGATATAATTTTTATATTGTTGTTTAGTATAATACCATCACTTTTATATTGCGGTATAAAAAAATATATATTGTTATATATTTTATGGTATTATAAAATGTAAAATTAAGGAGGCCTTATAAAAAATGAAAAAAATATTTTACATAATTTTAGGATTAATTGGATTATTTTTAGGCACATTGGGAATATTTTTGCCTATATTACCCACTACACCATTTTTACTATTAGCACTTATTTGTTTTGCTAAAGGTTCGACTAGATTACATAATTGGTTTATAAAAAGTAATATATATGAAAAAAATTTAAAGTCATTTGTTGAAAAAAATGAAATGCCAATTTCTGTAAAAATAAGAGTCATGTGTTTCATTACATTATTGATGGGAGTCGGTTTCTTTATGATGTTTAGAAAAAGCTTATACATTCCATGTTTAATACTTTTTATTGTATGGATATTTCATATAATATATTTTATATTTAGGATTAAAACTAAAAAAAAGGAGAAAATATGTTAAAAAAGTTATTTTGTATTGAAAAAAAATATAGAAAATTTGCAATACTGAATACATTTATGGATTGGATGAATATTATAATTTTTATTAAAATTGCAAATATAATTTTACTTACAATTAATAACCAAAAAGTATCAAAATTATTCTATATAATGTTAATATTTACATTTATATTTCAATTATCATATTATACAATATGGGGCAAAAATTATATAAATATTTGGTCAAATAAATCTAAATTATACTTAAAAAAAATGTATTTTAAGAGTGTATTACAAGATTATAATCACTATAATGTTGTAGATATTATCCAGGGGGATATGATAAATTTAGAACGTTTGGATAATATTTATGAAATAATATTTCCTGCTTTTTTTAGAATAATTTTTGGACTTATTTTCATTTTATTATTTTCAATACTTTTTAAATCCATCAACTTTTTGGTATATATTTTGTATTTTTTTGTTATGGGTGGAAGTATTATGTTATTTATGAAGTCAATCAATACTGTAAATAGGGTTCATATGAATACATTTTTAAATATTGGAAAAAGGTTTTTAAATGATTTAAATGGGATAAATACTTTAATAATGTATGGTCAAGATAAAGTTTTTTTTGATGATTTCAAGAAAGATTCTGAAAATTTTAGACAGAAAACAATGGATTTGTTATATGCACAGTTACAGACTCTATTTATACTTAATTTTTACGTTTTTTTATTTTCAATTTTTGGGGTTATTTATAATATTATACAAATAAAGTTAGGTAATATTAGCAATATCCAAGGTATAATATTAAGCATGATATTAATAAATCTTTTGTTATTTACAAGGGAAATAGGGTTTTACATGCACGTTGTTAAATCTGCAATTAAGCCAATTACAATAGCATATTCTAAAATTAAATTTAAAAATGATGATAAAATAAATTTCAATGAAAAAATTAATACAATTAAAATAGAAAATGTAGATTTTTCTTATGATTCACAAAATACTTTACTAAAAAATATAAATTTTGAATTTAAGACAGGAAATGTTTATAAGATAGTCGGGGAGAATGGAAAGGGAAAATCAACCATTACAAAATTAATATCAGGGGTAATATCTCCAGATTCAGGAAAAATTTTATTAAATAATAAAGATATAAATGAATTAAATTATTATGAAAAATTAAAAAAAATTGGTACATTAGGTACTTCAAGTTATTTATTTAATACTACTATAAGAGAAAATTTACAAATTAACGATGAAATAGACATTTACGAAAGTATGAAAAAATATGATTTATTAGATTTTGTAAATAATCTTGAACTAAAATTAGATACCTTGGTTGGCGAAAATGGAAAAATGTTATCGCCGGGACAAAAACAGCAAATATCTTTATTAAGGCTTATAATGTCAAGAAAGGACATCTATATATTTGATGAAATAACTTCGAGTATTGATAAAAATAATTCAGAAAAAATAAATAAGGCAGTTAATAAATTAAAAAAAGAAAGTATTGTAATTATAATTACTCATAATCTTAAGGAAATAGATGATGATGAAAATATAATTTTTATTGATAATAATACAATTCAATGCAATAAACATAAAGAATTATTAAAAAACAACAAAAATTATTTTAATTTATATAATGCCAAAATAGGAGAAAATAATGATTAAAAGACTTTTATCCTACATAAATCACTTAACAAAATATTTATTTATAAGTTATATATTTGCATTTATTGCAAGTTTTGGGACAATTTTAGAATTAGGATATTTATTTTATATATTATTTAATTTAGAAATTAATTATATTTATATTGGAATATTTGTAATTTCAATAATTTTAATTTCTGCATTTAGATTTTTGGAACAATATTTTGGGCATTTAGTAGCATTTAAGCTTTTGTCAGATTTTCGTATAAGAGTTTATGACAAATTGAGAAAAATAGCACCTGCAAAGATGGATAATAAGGAAAGTACAATGGTCTTGTCCATAATACATACAGATATTGAACTTGTAGAAGTATTTTTTGCACATACGATAGTACCTGTTATTACAGCTATTTCTATGACGTTATTAATGGGAGTGCTTATGATATATCAATTTGGATTAACTGGTATTGTAGCTCCAATTACTTATATTATAGTTGGATTTATATATCCGTTTTTCATGAAAAATACAATTTCTAAAAATTCTAATATTTTAAACATAGAAAAATTAAATTTAAGTAAATTAGTATCAGATATTATGAATGGAAAAAAGGAAATTTTAGAATTTAATTTAGTTAATAAAGAATTAAATAAAATTGAGAAAAAAATAAATAGAGAGATAAAAATTTCTAATAGAAATGCTGTTATATTTATTAACAAAAGATACATAATAAGTATAACTATTTTAATTTCATGGTTTGTTTTATTTTTATTAAATTATTCAAGTATGACAAATTTAGATAAAATTTATTTATTAGTTTATCCTTTTACATTTGATACACAAATAGCATTAACTAATTTATCACTATCACTTTCAAAAACATTAAAGTCATCTAAGAATTTAATTTCATTTTTAGATGAAGAAAGTTTAGTTACAGATGGTAATGAGAATATTGAAAACATAAATTCTATAGAAATTAAAAACTTAAGCTTCTCATATCCAAATACAAATAAAAAGGTATTGGAAGATATAAATTTAAATTTTGATTCTGATAACATTATTGGAATTGTTGGGAAAAGCGGTGAAGGTAAAACAACTTTAGTTAAGATTATTATGAAGTGGTATCAAACGAGTATAGGAGATATTTTAATTAATTCAAAGGATATAAAGAGAATTTCAAATAGCTCGATCAGGTCAAATATAAATTATGTGCCTCAAAAAACATATATTTTTAATGGAACACTGAGAGAAAATTTAACATTAAGAAAAAACATTCCTGATAATAAAATTATAGAAAAAATAAAACAGGTTTATTTATATGATAAATTTACTACATTGAAAGATGGGCTTGATACAGAAATGAGCAGCGAAAAAATACCATTTTCATCTGGAGAACTTCAACGAATTGAATTAATTAGAGCTTTATTAAGTGAATCATCAGTAATGATTTTAGATGAGCCTACAAGTAACCTAGATTTGCAAAATGAAAAAATATTTTTAGAAATTTTAACAAATATAAAAAATACTAAAATTTTTATTATTTCTCATAGAAAAGCACCTATTGATGTATGCGATAAGGTATATGAAGTTAATAATGGAAATATTAGACAAATTAAGTAGATTAAGAATATTGCCATAAGTTTTATTTAGGATATTTTGGCAATATTTTTTTTATTACATACTAATTTTATTCATAGTATTTTAATATGGAATGTAATTAAAATTAAGCATACCGAATAAAATAATTAGTTTTATATTGACAATGTTTGTAATCGATATTAAAATTATTTGGTGAGCCTAAAATAGAGAGGATTTTATTATGAAAAAAAGAGTTTATATTTGTACATTAATATTTTTAATTTCAATAGTGAATTTAAGTGAAATGGTTTTTGCAGAATCAGGAAAAGTATTTACGGTTAATGTAAATCCAAGTTATAAACACCCGATTACAGGTGAAATTGAAGATTCTGGCGGAGAAAAATCAGTTGAGATTGGACAAGGTATGGTTGAAGGAGCTGTTTATAAGAAAGGGCTATTAGAGGTTTTAGATTCGGGCGAAATGTATTTAACAATTAAAATGGCATTGTTTGATTATACCGGTAATCACAAATTTTTAGTAGATGAAAATGATTCGGAACATGAATTTACGGGAAGTGGAAGTGATGATAATGGTGAAACTAAAGATATAAGAATTAAGATTATAAATAAAAACTCGATAATAAAGGGCAATATGTATGTAGAGCCTATGGGAAGAAATGTTATTTGGTTTATGCATATTTCAGATGTTGTTCAGGGAAATAATACAGATATTGCTCAAAAATTAGTTAGTTCAAATTCTATAGAAAAAGAAAAAAAAGAAGAAAAAGAAGAAAAAGAAGAAAAAGAATCTAAATTAGAAAAAAATAAAAAAGAATCTAAATTAGAAAAAAATAAAAGTAAAAATACAAATAAAGAAACTAAGAAAGAAACAAGTTCTGAAAAAAACGATACAAAAAATGAAAAGTTAATATCAAATTATAATCATGAAAATAAATTAAAAAAAGAAGGATTAATTTTATCTACTGAAAGTACAGTGAAAAATGCTTCCTCTCTGAAATCTAAAGGAATTAACAACACAAGTAAGTTCATAATTTTTGGTGTTATTTCTTTAGGGATTTTATTTATAATTTTTAAGGCTTTATTGTACATAAAAAAAAGAGGTAATAGAAAATGATTAAGAAATTTAATTTTGTAGTTATTTTATTATTATCAATATTTCTAACAGGGTGTGTTAATCAGCATCCTGATAAAAAAAAAGAACATAATGTAAGTAGTCCTACTAAAAAAAGCGTTGGTGAAAATCATAAACTTGGAGTTATTGATGCAAAAAAAATAGTTGAGAATAGTAAATCAAAGCCGAAAATAATTGCTACATCGCCATCTATAGCGGATATATGTGATAAGTTAAATTTAGAATTGGTAGGAATTTCTAATTCTAATATATATAAATTGCCTAAAAAATATAAAAATGTTGAAAAAATTGGATTAGCAATGAATCCTGATTTAGAAAAAATTTCAAAGTTAAATCCGGATTGGATATTGTCCCCAAATTCATTAATTGATGATTTGAAACCAAAATATGAAACAATTAAATCTGATTGGGCATTTCTAAATCTCAATAGTGTAGGTGGTATGTATCAGTCTATTAAAGAACTGGGATATATTTTTGGTAAAGAAAAAGAAGCTAATAAATTAATTTTAGAATTTAATAAATTTTATGAGGAATATAAAAGAAATATAAACTTTACAAATAAACCAAAGGTAATGATTTTGATGGGATTACCAGGGTCTTATCTAATAGCGACAAATAATTCATACATAGGAGACCTTGTTAATTTAGCAGGTGGAGAAAATGTTTATCATCATGAATATAAGCAATTCTTAAATGTCAATACAGAAGATATGAAAACTAAAAATCCGGATATAATTTTAAGAGCAGCACATGCATTGCCGAAAAATGTAAAAAAAATGTTTGATGATGATTTTAATAAAAATGATATTTGGAAACATTTTAGTGCGGTAAAAAATAATAAAGTTTTTGATTTATCATATGATAAATTCGGTATGAGTGCAAGGTTTAATTATCAGGATGCATTAAAAGAACTATCATTAATTCTATTTAATGAGGAGAAAAAAAATGAAAAAAATTAATCCTAGAAAATTTGATTTAGTATACTTTCTGATTTTTGCAATTTTATTGTTATTTTTAATATTTTTATCCATTAATTTAGGTAGTATTAAAGTAGATTTAAAACAGTTAATAAGAGGATTATTTTTTGAATATGATGAAAGTGTATCCATTGTTTATGATTTAAGATTTCCAAGAATAATTATTTCAGTAATGGCAGGTGCAGGGATAGCCGTTTCCGGAGTTTTATTTCAATCTGTCTTAAAAAATCCATTAGCTGATCCGGGAATTATAGGAATTAATTCTTCATCAAGTTTTTTCGCTGTAATGATTGCGGCATTTTTTCCGAAATTATATCTAATGACACCTATATTTGCTTCAATAGGAGGTATAATTGCATTTTTTATAGTTTATTTATTATCATGGAAATTTTCATTTAGTCCGATTTCTATTGTTTTAATTGGGGTAGCAATAAGTACAATGTTTTCAGGATTATCATCGGCAATAAATTTTGCGACAGGTTCATCGATGAATGGTGTTGCATCAATTGTAAATGGAAATATAACAATGAAAACATGGGATGATGTAAATATTCTTATTCCATATATATTTATTGGAATATTTCTTGCAATATTTTGTTCGAAAATTTGCAACTTAATGTTTTTAGAAGATAAAGTAATTAGAAGTTTAGGTATAAATGTAAGTCTTAATAGAATAATGATTTCTGTCATAGCAACTATACTTGCTTCATCATCTACTGCAATAGTTGGAAGTATAGGATTTTTAGGGTTGATAGTTCCTCATATTTCAAAAATTTTTATTGGAGAAGATCATAGAAAATTAATTCCTTTTTCAATGATACTAGGTGCAATAACATTTTTATTAGCCGATACCTTAGGGAGGACAATATTTTATCCATATGAAATCCCCGCCTCAGTGATTATGGGGATAGTAGGAGGTCCATTCTTTATTTTTATTTTGAGAAAGGGGATAAATTATGAATGAGAAAAAAGATAAAATAATTGTTCAAAATTTAAGTTTTTCATATGAAAATGATTTAATTATTGATAATGTTAATTTTTCTATAAAAGAAGGACAAATCACCACTTTTTTAGGTGGAAATGGATGCGGGAAATCTACTTTATTTTATTTGATGACAAAAGAATTGATACCAAATTCAGGAAAAATTTTTTTAGAAAACAAAAATATTTCAGATATATCTATAAAAAATTTTGCTAAAAATGTTTCAATAGTTCAACAATTAAATGATGTCAAAACATCAATAAGTGTGGAAAATTTAGTTAGTCTAGGAAGAACTCCTCATAAAAAATTATTTAATATTAATTCTGACGAGGATGAAAAAATTATAGATTGGGCATTGAGAGTTACATCTATCGAAAAATATAGAAAATGTAAATTATCAAATTTATCCGGTGGACAAAGACAAAGAGCGTGGATCGCAATGGCATTGGCACAAGAAACGGAAGTTTTATTTTTAGATGAGCCGACAACATTTTTAGATATTAGATATCAAATAGAGATATTGGATTTAATAAAAAAAATTAACAAAGAGTTTAACATAACTATAATCATGGTACTTCATGATATTAATCAGGCAATAAGATATTCAGATAAAATTATCGGATTAAAAAAAGGGAAAATTGAGATGGAAGGAGGACCAAGTGAAGTTATAACTGAAGAAAATATTAAAAAAATATATGGCATTAATTTAAAAATAAAGGAAATAGAAGGACAAAAATACATATTAAGCATTTAGAACTTAACAAAAGGAGTTTGTTATGAATAATAAAAATTACATAAATAAAGAATTAATAATTAATTGCAGTAAAAGATTAATGGCAGGAGCATTAGCTTTTTCGTTAACATTTACAAATTTGCCCGGAATAGCAGTGAAATCAGCTTTTGCATCAAATGAAACTAGTAAGTTAACTGTAACCAAAGGTATTGCAGAGGATTTTATAATTAGTAAACCAGAGGTAAATGCTAAAACAGTTACATTTAGTGTAGAAGATAAAAAAGGTGAATCAATTTTTAATAAATATTGGAAAAATATAAAGGATTTAAAAATAGATGATAGAAGTTATAAAGTAAATACTGATCAATCCTATGATTCAAAAGGATTTATACTATTTAATAATGAGATTACAGTTACTGTCCCAAATTTTTATGAGATATTTTCTAAAAATACTAAACATAAAATAGAATTTTATTTTAATGATGGTTCAATTGCAAAATATGAAGAAGATGGATATGTAAAAAATGATGATGTAATTAATTATCAAAATATTCAATATGATGTTGCAAATGAGTATTTAATAAAAAAAGTTTTTAAGACACAAAATTATGAAAATAAAGAATTAGTTTCTATAAATATAGATAATATTTCATCAAAAGATACTAAATTTAGAGAATCAGTAAAAAAATTTATATTTAATGGAAATGATTTAACCCAAAAATTAAAAGATAATAATGTGTTTTTAACAAGTATGTCTTATGATTTATATACTCACGATTCAGAAGTTATAAAATTATTTAAAGAAAAAAATGAAGTTGAAATAGAATTTAATGATGGAAGTAAGTCTGTATTTCCAAATGATGGAAATGTTATAAAATCTGATATTATCAAAAATAATGCACAAAATACATTGTTAGATAAAAAAACAAAGAAAAATAAGGGAACTCCAATTAAGGACTTAAAAAATTTGTCAAATGGGGAATATACTATCGGATTTAATGCACTTTATGCAGATGGGAGAAAGGGTTCCTCCATGTTAGAGGGATTCTTTGACAAAAATATAAAATTAGTAGTAAAAGATGGTAAATATACAATAACTATGTTAAATACATTGTTTGCATATTCATTAATAGATTTTGGAATTGAAAATAAAAATAATTGGAGTTCTGCTATAAAAAAAGATTATGGCAACACAAATAGTGCCGGACAATATGATAGAGCAACATTTTCTATGGATATTGATGACTTAACAAAGGAACATATGGCAGGTGTACTTGTAGGGTATATGGGCGGTTTACCAAGCCAAAAAAGTAATTTTGACAAATATACTAAAGTTAAAATAAAATTTGCTAATGAAGTGTACAAGGGCTGGGATGATTTTGCAGTTATTGAAGAAGAAAAGATTGCTAGAGCAAAAAGTGATGAGATTTTGCAAAAGAAACTTATAGCAAATGGAGTTGATAAAAATAAAGATGGTAAGGTTACTCCTGAAGAACTAATGGATTTTGAAGGTGATATAAATATAGGTTCCATAGAAATAAACGGAGCAATTGATAAAGGTGCAATTTATGATATATCTTTATTAAAAAATATGGGACCAAAGGTTAAATCATTCAAATCAGACAGTAATAAATTCGGTGAATTACCAAAAGATTTATTTGCAAAAGCTGTTAATATACAAGAAGTAATATTATCAGGTAATAATATTACTAATATTCCGAAAGAATTATTTAAGAATAATTCAAAAATTACTAAGTTATATTTAAGCTCAAATAAGTTGGGGAAATTACCGGAAGGAGTATTTGATAGTTTAACGGAATTAAAGGATTTAAGTTTAGACAATACATGGTTATCAAGTATTCCGGAATCATTATTTTCGAAAATGAAAAAACTTGAAATACTTGGATTACAAGATAACAAGTTAAAAAATTTACCTGATAAGCTTTTTGAACAAAATAAAAATATTAATATATTAACTTTAGGAAATAATGAATTAAAAACTATACCAAAAAGTATAGGAAATCTTGAAAAATTAAATAATTTATCTCTACCAAATAATAATTTAGAAATAATTCCAAAAGAAGTTGGAAACTTAAAATTGTTAAAAGAATTTAATGCAAGCAATAATAATTTAAGTGAATTACCAGAACAACTATGGGCTAATTTAGCTAAAAATAATGCCATAGTTAGATTAGATGGCAATAAATTCAGCAAGTTACCTGATCAAGTTATAAAGAAATCAGGACAACTACAAACATTAGATATAGCATTTAATTATCTAAGTAAAACTATAAAATATGATGAGGATTCACAAAAGAAATTGGGAATACATCCAAGCAGTGTTTTAGGATATTATCCTCAAAGAACATCTTCAAATTTAATTTTGGAAGCTAAAGATGGGGTTGTTACTTCAAAATACGAAAATGATAAGATGACAATTTTAAATTTATTACATTGGAAATATGATGGAAGTTCATATTATGGTGGTAAAGAAGTTATACAAGGATATGATGAATATATTAAATTTATGGATGAATTATCATCAAAAGGTAAAAGTGTAATAAATCGATTAGAGGGTAAAAATTGGGAAATCACAACAAAATTAGAAAGATTTAGAAATGGAAATGTTAAAGAAATCATTAGCAGTACAACAAAAAATGAAAATGATATAACAAATAAATTTAATGATCCTGATATGAAAAAGGGAGATAGGTATAAAGTAACTAAAACTATATATGAGTATAATTCATCAACAGGAAATAATAAAGTAACAGAAATATCTCAATTTGTTGATGCAAATGTTTCTAAAGAATTTAGTAATGTAGAGTCTGAAATTTATGAAGTACCTGTATTTTTAAAAAATGCAAGTAGTGAAGAGGCATCTATGGGTAATGCTGCATTAAATTCGCTTGCAAGAGTAATTAAGAGTAAAAAGGGAATTAATATTATTATTAGTTTGAAGAGCTTATATTTAAAAAGCTTTGATAAAACAGGACATGTTACAAAATTAGGATATTATCCAAGTTTGGAAGATATGAAAGCTGATAAGAATCTTAAGGATACAGATGTATTTTCAACATATGAAGAAAATGGAATAAAATATCCTAAGGAAATTATAATTCCATTGAAGGATATGAAAACTAAATTTGTTGGTTTAAAAATATGGGTTGATGCAATGGATGATATTGCAAAATTATCAGGAAAGAAAGAAGGACCACAACCTGCAGTTTTAGTAATTGATTGGGCTAAATCCAAATTTATTTCTAAGGGAAATGATTTTAATATAAATTCAAGTTCAAGAAATAATGCAAAAAATTATAATCTTTATAACGAAGAATATAAAATTCCAAAATTATCATCACTGAAAGATTTATACAAATTAAGAGATGGTAAGTATTTAGTAGATATAAAATTAATAAAAATTAATAGAAAAGAAGACTCCATGGCAAATGGTGCAATATTGCCTACAGCAATATTAGAAAAAAATGGAGGAGATATTTATATTACACTTGAATTTAAAGGGATGAAAATAGGTAAGAAGGTTGGATATTTGGGAAAATTAAGTTATTATGATAATTTCACATATGATGAAAACTTGAAACCTGTAGGAAGATTATTAAATGGAGAAGTTTTAGAATACCAATCAGATGGGAAATCTCCAAAAATTGTTAGAATTCCTTTAGTGAAATCTGCATTGAATGATAAATCAGGATTCATACCTCTTCATGTATTTGTAGATGTTATGGAAAAAATAGGACTTGTTTCAGGTAGAAAAGGAATGGGTGAGCAAGATGTACTATTGAAATTGAATTTAAATACTGTGAGAAATTTCGATAAAAATAATAGATTAAAATCTCCAAATACTGGCGATAGTTTTAATGTCAATAATCATACATTTTTAATAATAGCAAGTGGAATCACATTTATATTCATTGCTATTAGAAGAAGAAAAGATATTATATAAAACCTTAATTAAAAAATAAAAAGTAAGCTTTAAGCTATTTTGTGATTATGCTAATCTTAAAATTATGATTTAATAAATAATTTTTTGGTAAGTTTGATTCAAAATAGCTTTTTTTATCAAAATTTTATATTTGCAGTTTATACTTTTTTGGGGGATTTCATTAGATAATATTCAGATTTATATTTAATATTAACTAAAATAGTTTAATTATTCTCAAAATTAGTGTACAATTTAAACTAGATATTTTAAAAATAGAAAGGTTAATTATGGAAATATTTGATTTATATGATATTAATAGAAGAAAAACAAAAAGAACCATGATTAGGGGGAAAAAGACTCCAAAAAATTTCTATAGAACGATTATTCATGTATGTATTTTCAATTCTAAAAATGAAATGTTAATTCAACAAAGACAAAAAACAAAACGTGGTTGGGCAAATTTATGGGATTTTAGTGTTAGTGGAAGTGTTAAAAAAGGAGAAACATCCCAAATAGCTGCAAGAAGAGAAGTAAATGAAGAATTAGGCATTGATCTTGATTTTAGAGGAGTTAGACCTGATTTTACAATTAATTTTAAACAAGGATTTGACGATTTTTACACATTTATGGAAGAAATAGATATAAAAGATGTTGTTATTCAAGAAGAAGAAGTTCAGGACTGCAAGTGGGCAACAAAAGAGGAAATTTATAAACTAATTGATGAAAATAAATTTATTCCCTATACAAAATCATTAATTGAAATGCTTTATTTTACTAAAGAAAAACGAGGCATTCACACAAATAGTAAAGCGTTTGATAATGGTAAAAAGGTTAGAAATTTTAATAGAAATAATAATTCTCATTATTATTCTAAGAATAAATTTTAATAGAAATAATAATACCTTTTCTACGAAAAACAAATGGAGAATTAAAACACAAATAATAAAAACAACATTAAAAGAGAAATTACAATTTGTATTATTCATTGCGATAATCATAGCATTATACTTATTATTTAAATAGGAGGGATATATGTCAAAAAGAGAATCTGTATATAATCCACAAGCAGATAAAAAATGGTATGAAAGTAATAAAGAACATAAACAATATTTAAATTATCGAAGTATATCAAGAAGTTTTATAAGAAATAAAGCAACTTTAGAAGATTTGGAAGAATTAGAAAATTTAATAGAACAAAGAAAAAAAGAGTTGGATTGATATTGTAAAAGCCGTGAAAATTATTCGTGGCTTTTATTTTTGCAAAAAAAAAGGAGATAGATTTTCTCTATCCCCGTGTTCATACACTCTTTATACATTTTCGACTAAAACAGTCTTTAAACAAATTATGTCCTAAATAAAACATATTTTTGAATAATCATTTTAAATGTTCTGTTATTTCCTTTAATGTCCTCTTATGTCTATGAATATTTTTAAGTGGTGCCGGTAGAGGGAGTCGAACCCCCACGCCCGTGAAGGCACCAGATTTTGAGTCTGACGTGTCTGCCAATTCCACCATACCGGCTTACTTATATATATTAACATTTTCATAAAATATTTTCAAGTTAAAATTTATTACATTTGACTGTATAACTTTTGGTGTTACCATTTAATATATACTGTCAAAATGTAATTTTATATGTCTAGCTTATAGGTAGTAGTTTATATCTATATTTTTTCAAAGTAGCCCCTTCTTTTTTCCACTTACTTATTTTGATGGGGCTATTTTTATCTATATTTTTACAGAGTAGCCCCTTCTTTTTTATACTTACTTATTTTGCTAGGGCTACACTTGCTTCATTTCTACTAAATCTGACCCCTCCTTTTTTCCACTTACTTATTTTGCTAGGGCTATTTTTATCTATATTTTTTCAAAGTAGCCCCAGCTTTTTTCCATTTTAATATTATGCAGGGGCAATTTGAAAATTTTCTTCCTAAATTTAGCCCCAGCTTTTTTCCATTTTAATATTATGCAGGGGAAATTTCAAATATTTTTACACTTAATTATGTTAATGTCAACATAAAAATGTACAAATTTGATTATATAATTTAAGTTTATCAAACGTATATGACAAGAAAGAAATTTTTCAAAAGGCATAATTGTAATTTTCAAACTATTGAAGCTTTTTTTTGTGTAATTAAAATTTTTCATCACACAGCAAAATTTATTTAGTGCTATTTGTGCATGCATTTGATATACTTTAATATATAAATAATTAATACATAATGAAAATATTCTAGGAGGAAATTTGGAAAAAATATTATTGATTGATGGATCTAGTTTGATTTTTAGAGCATTTTATGCGATAAGAAATTTATCAACAAGGGAAGGTATACCGACCGGAGCAGTTTATGGATTTATAAATATGTATAATGCTGCGATTGAAAAAATAAATCCTGATTATGTTTTGGTTGCATTTGATAAATCAGGTCCAACATTTAGGACATTGGAATATGCAGAATATAAGGGAAATAGGCAAAAAACTCCTGATGAATTATTGACACAATTTGGAATAGTAAAAGATTTATTAGATTCATATAATATTAAACATATTGCAATGGATGAATATGAAGCTGATGATATTATTGGTACAGTGTCTAAATTATCAAATAAAAAAAATATTCAATCATATATGCTTACTGGGGATAGAGATTATTTCCAATTGGTAGATGAAATGTCTAATGTCTTATATACAAAAAAAGGTATTTCACTTTTAGAGATATATGATGTAGAAAAAGTAAAAGAAAAATATGAATTAAGTCCTGAAAAATTAGTTGAAGTTAAGGGGTTGATGGGAGATGCATCAGATAATATACCCGGTATTCCCGGAGTCGGTGAAAAGACAGCGATTAAATTAGTTAAAGAGTATGGGAATCTTGAAGCAATTTATGAGAATCTAGATAAAATTTCCGGTAAGGTATTATCACAAAAATTGGTTGAAAATAGAGAGATGGCATTTTTATCAAGAAAATTAGGTAAAATATTTACAAGTGTTCCACTAAATTTTGATATTGAAAATTTAAGAGTTAAAGAACCGAATAGAGATGAACTTTATGAAAAATATAAACTATTAGAATTTAATACATTAACAACACAGTTTGCACCTAAGGGCAATGAAAGGTTTAATTTTGATTATAAAATTATTGGAATTAATAGAATTGGCGATGTATATGCACATGTGTTAAAAAATAAAAAGTTTATTTTTGAATTTATAGTAGATGGTGACTATTTATTTGAAAATGCTAAATATATTGGAATTAAAGATGATAAAAATAAAATATTAGTTGTAGATTTAGAAAAAGATAAGGATTTATTTGTCTCAAAATTTAAGGAAATTTTTGAAAATCAGGAAATACAAAAAATTGGATTTGATTTAAAAAAACAATATGTTCAATTAAATAAATTAGGAATAGAATTGAGTGACAACTATATTGATTTGATGTTAGTTAGCTATTTGATTAATCCAAAAGGCGATTATTCTATAAAAGATATTGCATTTTCTGAATTAGAGGCAGATATTAAATCACTTGATGAATATTTAGGAAGTGGTAAGTCCAGAAAAACTATAAATGATTTGGAAATTATTTATGTTGAAGAATACTTATCGAATAATTTATTTATTATAGAAAAGACTTTTAATAAACTAATTGAGAAGTTGGAAAATTTAGAAATGGAGCATTTGCTTTATGACATTGAGCTACCACTGGTAAAAGTTCTTGGAGATATGGAAATATTTGGTGTTAAAGTTGAAAGAAAAGAAATTGATAAGCTAGATATTGAAATTTCAGCAAGAATAGAAGATATAACAAAAAAAATATTTGATTTAGCTGATGGAGAATTTAATTTGAATTCACCAAAACAGTTGGGAGAAGTCCTATTTGACAAGTTGAAATTACCTGTAATTAAAAAGACAAAGACTGGATATTCTACAAATGTAGATGTTTTATATAAATTGAGAAGTGAACATGAAATTATTCCACTGATTGAAGAATATAGACAACTTTCAAAATTGAAGAGCACATATATTGATGGATTGATTCCGGTGATTAAGGAAGATGGAAGAATTCATTCTAAATTTAACCAAACTGTTGCGGTAACAGGAAGACTTAGTTCAACAGAACCGAATTTACAAAATATTCCTATAAAAACAGAAGAAGGAAGAATGATTAGAAAGGCATTTGTTGCAGGTGAAAATAAAAAGCTTGTTTCAGCCGACTATTCTCAAATAGAACTCAGAGTATTGGCTTCATTGTCAAAAGATGAAACAATGATAGATGCATTTAAGCATAATATAGATATTCATACTAAGACTGCATCAGAGGTTTTTGGAGTAGCGATTGATGAGGTTACAAAGTTACAAAGGTCAAATGCCAAAGCTGTCAATTTTGGAATAGTTTATGGAATTTCTGACTATAGTTTATCTCAAGATTTAGACATACCTAGAAAAGAAGCAAAGTCATATATTGATGGATATTTAAGAACATATCCCAATATAGCCAAATATATGGATAAAATAATAGAACAAGCTAAAGAACAGGGATATGTAGATACATTATTTCATAGAAGAAGATATATTCCTGAATTAAAAAGTTCTAATTTTAATGTTAGAAGTTTTGGAGAGAGAATAGCATTAAATACTCCAATTCAAGGAACAGCGGCAGATATTATAAAGATTGCGATGGTTAATGTTTATAATAGAATTAAATCTGAAAAGTTGAAATCAAAATTGATATTACAAATTCACGATGAACTTATTATTGAAACATCTAATGATGAAATTGATATAATAGAGAATATTTTAAAAGAAGAAATGGAAAAAGCTGTAAAATTGGAAGTTGATATTTCAGTTGATGTTGAGATTGGAAATAATTGGGATGAAGTCTAAAATTATTGGAATAACGGGTTCAATAGCAACCGGAAAATCTAAGGTATCTAATATATTGAAAAGTAAGGGATATACAGTTTTTGATTTAGATAAAACTGCTCATGAATTAATGAAAAAGGGTGAAAAAAATTATATTAATATTTTGAATTATTTTGGGAGTGAAATATTAGATGAGAATAATGAAATTGATAGATGTAAGTTGGGAAAAATTGTTTTTGAAGATAATGAAAAATTAAAGGAATTAAATAATTTGACTCATCCAAATATTTTTCATACAATATTAGAGAATATTAATTTATCTAAAGAAAAATTAATTTTTATTGATAATCCTTTACTTATTGAATTAATTAAAAATGGAAATTTTTATATAAATTATGATGAAATTTGGTTGATTTATGTTCCGAAAAACATTCAGATTGAAAGATTGAAGTCAAGAAACAAATTGAATGACGAGGAAGCATTTAAAAAAATTAATTCACAAATAAGCATTGATGAAAAAATAAAATATGCAGATTTTATTATTGATAATTCTAAAGATGAAAAATTTTTACTTAAACAAATTAATGAAAGATTGGAAAATTTATGAAAGTACTAAAAAGACTAATAATAATACTTATTATTTTGGCGTTGATTATATTTTCTGGTATATACTTTTATGTATATTTAATGATAAATGATAATCATGTGCCGTATATAAAATATATAGAAAAATATTCTGAACAATATAAAATTGATAAAAAGCTTGTAACTGCTGTGGTAAAAGTGGAAAGTTCTTTTAATGAAAAAGCACATTCTCATGCAAATGCTAAAGGCTTGATGCAGTTATTACCTGAAACAGGTGAATGGATTGCAAATAGATTGGGTGAAGGTTTTAAGGAAGAAAATTTATTAAATCCTGAATTAAATATAAAATATGGAACATATTATTTGAAATATTTATTTGATCTATTTAAAAATGTAGACTATGCTATCATGGCATACAATGGGGGACCAAGTAATGTTCAAAAGTGGATAGATGCCGGTATTTTAAATGGAAATGATAAAAATTATGATAAAATACCGATAGCAGAAACAAAACATTATATATATAAAGTAAAAAAACAGTATAATTTAAATAAAAAAATATATGATGTTTATTATAAAAATAATACAGAATCAAAATTTAAAAAAGCGTTTAAAATTTTGATTTCGTTAGGTTAAGATAATAAAATGTATTAAATAATTTTTAATATATTTTTATATTAAAAAAGAAAAATATTGATTTTTTATATTTAATATGATATATATACTTATAAGTATACAATATATATCACATTTATTATGAAAGGAAAGTTAATATGAAGTCAGTAAAAAAATATTTATTTTAGTTATGTCGATTATTTTTTTTAGTACATCAGTGTATGCTAGTGGAAGAATTATAGATAATAGTAATATTCAGCCATATGGTGCTATTATACAAGGATTCTATAATTATAAAGAAAAAATATACTTATATGGTTCACATACAATTAGTAATAGAATATGGCGTAGAATATATGTATCTGATGGAAAACATAAGGAAGGATATTATCAAGGATATATTTTCTTAAAAACAATACAAGATGGAATAGCTTACTTTGAAGGTACATTAGATTACGCTGGGAATTCAGCTTTAAGAATATAGGTTATTATAAATAAGAATTAAATTTTCCCATAAAGTTTTATTATTAAATTTGACTTTATGGGAAATTTTTTTATAAAAAAATAACATGAAATAGAGGTTGTAATGATATCTTTTGAAATAAAAAAAATATATAAAAGTAAGTTATTTTTAATATTAATATTATTATCTATTTTAGTTTCTGCATATAATCTATATATTACTAAAGTTACAAATATATCTATTAGAAATGAAAAATCATTAAATGGTAGTTTGTTTTTAGGATTAAATCACAAAAGTGAAATAATAAAAAATTTGAATGATGATGATAAAAATAAAATTGTCAAAGAATATTCAGAATATACAATTAATTTTGAATATCCATGGGATGATAGTAAGATAAATGATGAAAAATATGCTAATGATATGACTAGGGCATATTATAAAAATTTTCTATTTAATGATTTCTTATTAAAAAAATATAATATTAGTTTAAACCTTGAACAAAAGAAAATTTGGGATTGGGAAATGTTTGAAAGTAACTACATGATTAATACAAATACACCTGTTAGTACACAATTAATGTCTAATATTTCTTCAAATCCAATTAGAACTTTAATTTATAATGATAATGTTACGTTTGGGGTATCCATAGTAGTTTTTCTAACATTTATTTTTTCAGGGATAATTTCTGATGAAAAACTATCAAATACAATTAATTTAGCAAAAACTCAACCTATTTCAAAGTTTAAAATTATTTTATCAAAATGGATAAGTATTATAATTTATGGTATAACTTTTATATTTTTAACAATTATATTTACAGCTATTATATTTAATCTAAATGGTTATAATTGGCACAATGGTCACTTAGAAATATATAGAATATTTTCTGATAAAAATATTGATTACACAATAGCTTATATATTATTAATAAAAATTATTTTATCTAGTATAATTATGATAACATTTTTTGCAGGACTTATAATTTTGCTTAGCACCATATTTAAGAATAAGTATTTACCGGCAATATTAATATCATTTGGATTAATAATTAGTACAATTATTACAAATAAATTTGATTTGTTAAGAAATGTTTATAATCCTTTTTATTTATTAAACTTTAAGAATATATTAAATGGATTTATAAGTATAGATGTTGAATTAAATGTAATAAATTCTTTTCGTGTTAAACCAATAGGATTTAATATTTATTTGATATATTTATCTTTAAGTTTTATTTTAGTTCTATTGTCAGTGTATTTATTAAATCGAAATTTTTTATATTATAGCTTTAAATGTAATAAAAAAATTAAGTCAATTTTTAATTTTGAATATTTTAAGATTATAAGAGACAAAACATTTTTATTTATGCTTTCAGGCGTTTTAGCTATTTTAATAATACTTTTTATCAATGTGTACATTAAAGATATTAAATCAGAAAGTGTATTAAAATCATCAGATCTTACTCCTTTAATGACTTATTATAAGATATCAGAAACAGAACAATTAGAAAATGAAATCACAAATTTTAGTATGATGAAAGAAGATTATATTAAATTACATGGAAAGAAGGCTTTTGAAGAAGAATTTAATAGATTAGAAAAGAAATTATTAGAAAGGGAAAAAAGAATAGAAAAATATAGAATAGAATCTGAATATTATGATAAAAAAGATGGAAAGAATTTTTATAAATTAAGAATTGATCAAATAAATGATATATTACAAAATGACAAGATAATACCAACCGTAAAATTAAAAAATTTTTTATATTTTCCATCATCATACAATGAAACTTTATCTTTATATAAATATTTATCTGAAAAAAATATAGAACCTAAAGTTTTAGCTTGGCCAATTTTTTCTTCAGAGTATGAAGAAAGAGAAATATCAAATGAAATAGAAGACTTTGATAATATATTTGATCACTCTGCATCCTATATACATAGAAAATTATTCAAAACTTATCCTTTGGATTTATTTATTTTAGCCATTGTAAGTTTCATGGTTATAGGTGGATACACATTTGACAAAGAAAATGGAAGACAAATTGATTTAATAAACACACAACCATTAAATAAAAGAAAAATATATTTATTTAAATTATTTTCTACATTTTTGATTGCAATAATATTAACTATTTTAATGTTGTTATTTATTAGTTTTTTAGGATTTATTACAAAAGGTATAGGAGATTTAAATTTTCCTATAGTTCAATATGATAGACTATTAAATATTTCATCAATAAGCTTAAATTCTAAAAATTATTTTTCATTTATTCCTATATGGGTATACAACTTGAAAATATTTATTTTGTTAATTTTACAATTATACATGATAATTTCTATTTCGAACTTTATTTCGATGTTTACAAAACGTAGATTAACTTTAATTTTTACAACTTTAATTACACTAGCCTCCGGATTATTAATAAATTTTAAATTACCAAATTATTTAAAAATTTATTCACCGTTTAGCTACATGAGTGCCAGATATATAGCTAATGGAGCAATAAAAATTAAACTTAATTCGCAAGATGCAAATATTTTATTAATGTTTATTGTTATTTTAATTTTTACAACAGTTATTAATATTATGGGAATGATTTTATCTAATAAAATAGAACAGTAGATATAGAAATTGATATTAGATATTTTAAGAAATTTGTGAACTTATTTTATTTTCAATATGATAATATCATTAGTATGATATAATAAAAATAATTGATAAAATTAGTTAAAGGGAGATAACAAATGGTATTTAAAAATACATTTAAACATGGATTTCATATTCAGGGTAAAAAAGAATTAAGTCGTGGTGATAAGTACATAGAAATACCTGCACCGTACATAGTGAAGATTCCTCTTTTGCAACATATTGGTACACCAAGCGAGCCGGTAGTTAAAGTGGGAGATTATGTAAAAGTCGGTCAATTGATTGCGAAAAAGGTGGGAACAATTTCGGCAAATATACATTCAAGTGTATCAGGTAAAGTTTCCAAAATTGAGTATTCAACTGCGACAAGAGGAAATCATGTGAAGTGTATTTTTATTGAAAATGATTATAAAAATGAGTTAGGATACGAATTAATGAATAGAGATTATACTAGGTTGTCTTCAGAAGAAATTATTAAGATTGTTGAAGATGCAGGTATTACAGGATTAGGAGGAGCCAGTTTCCCTACTCATATAAAATTAAATCCACCTACTTCCGTTCAAGATGTAATTATAAATAGTGCAGAGTGTGAGCCGTATTTAACCTCAGATGATGTGAATATGAGGAATTTTGCAAAAGATATAGTTATTGGATTAAAAATTGAAATGCATGCATTAAATGCACAAAATGGACATATTTTAATTGAGGATGATAAGCCCGAAGCAATCAAGGCTATAAAAGAAGCTGTTAAAGATGAAAGTAATATTAGAGTTGTAGTTGCTAAAGCTAAGTATCCTCAAGGAGATGAAAAGAGAGTTATAGATGTTACTCTTGGAAAAGTAGTGCCTTTTGGAAAGCATCCATTTGATGTTGGTGTAATAGTTTCAAATGCTACAACAGCATTATCTATTAAGAAAGCCGTAATTAACAATATTCCACTTTATGAAAGAATTGTTACATTTTCAGGTGAATCCATGAAGCGAAAGGCTAATGCTCTTGTAAAATTTGGTACACCAATTTCAAAAGCTTTAGAATTTTTAGGAGGGGTAGATAAAAATATTTCAAGAATAGTTATAGGTGGTCCAATGATGGGATTATCTAAGGATGATATGGAAATTCCATTGGAAAAACCAACCAATGGAATATTAGCACTTTCTAAAAAAGAAACATATTATTCTGAGCAAGAACCATGTATTAAGTGTTCTTCATGTGTTGAAGTTTGTCCGGTAGGATTGCAACCATTTCTTTTAGCAGAATTAATCAGAAATAGGGATATAAGAGGGGCAATAGATAATAATATTATGAGTTGCATTGAATGTGGATTATGTTCATATATTTGTCCATCACATATTCCTCTTGTTGAAATTTTCAAAGAAGGAAAGCGTATGGTAAGAGAATTAAGGGATTAGGGAGAACTAATGAGATATACATTAAACATTTCAACTTTTCACGCTCCACATATTAGAAATAAAAAATCAACACAAATAGTAATGTTAGATGTAATAATAGCTATGCTACCGGCATTATTTGCATCAATTTACTATTTTGGATTAAGATCTTTATATTTAATTTTAGTTTCTGTGACAGCATGTGTTTTATCAGAATCGGTTATGCAAAAATTATTACATAAAAAAGTAAGAGTTAGAGATTTATCAGCTGTTGTAACAGGTATACTATTAGCATTTAATTTACCGGTTACATTTCCATTTTGGATGACAATATTGGGGGCAATTTTTTCCATTGTTATTGTTAAAGAATTATTTGGTGGTATTGGTCAAAATTTCATGAATCCAGCGTTAGCAGGGAGAGCATTTTTGATGATTACTTGGCCAACACAAATGACTAATTTCACAATAGATGGTGTTGCATCAGCAACTCCTTTAGGTAGAAAACCTGTAGAATTTTTAGAGTTATTTTTGGGAAATATTCCGGGAACAATAGGAGAAGTATCAAAATTAGCAATCATATTAGGATTAGTATATTTAGTTGCAAGAGGAGTAATTAAATTAAGAATGCCTTTAACATATTTCTTCGGCTCGGCATTTTTTCTATTTATATTAAAATATGATGTTATTGATACATTTTATCAACTATTTTCAGGTGGTATAATTTTAGCTGCTGTATTTATGATTACAGATTATTCATCATCACCAATGACACCTAAGGGGCAATACATTTATTCTTTAGGAGCTGCATTATTAACTGTTTTAATAAGAATTTATGGTGGATATCCAGAAGGAGTATCATTTGCAATTTTGATTATGAATGTATTTGTTCCTCTAATTGACAAATATGTAAAGACAAGAGTATTTGGTATAAAGGAGGCTAAGAAATGAATAAAATTAAAGCGATTATTACATTTGCATTAGTTTTAATTGTATCTGTTGCTTCTATTTACGGATTAAATAAAGTCTTTCTAGGCCTAAATAGTGAAGATTATGTTCCTAGTCAATATGCAGAAGTTTTTGCTGAAGGTAAAGAATTTAATGAAATTGATATTAAAGATAAAGCTGAAACTATTAATAAAATTATTAAAGTAAGTGATGGATCTAATCATATAGGATATGTATTTGATGCAATTTCTAAGGAAGGTTTTGGAGGAGATATTCATTTACTAGTAGGTATTTCAAATGATGGAATTATCAAAGGATTAAAAGTTTTAGAACAATCTGAAACAGAAGGATATGGTGCTTTTGTTGAAACAGAAGAATTTATAAATGGTGTAAAAGATGTAAATGTTTCAACCGGTAAAATATCAGCAGGAGAAGGAAATAAAGAAAATGGACAAATTACAGCTATTTCTGGGGCTACAGTTACTACAAATGCTGTGCTTAATGAGTTAAAGAATATTGTTAATCAATTGAGTACTTTATCTAACAAAGTAAAGCCTGTTGCAGAAGAAACTCCATATTATGAAACAAAATATAAAGAGATTTTACCAAATAATTTATCAGAGTATACATTTGAAGAATTTCAGGAGTCAGCAAAACAAACAGACTCGATTTATAACGAATTTGTTAAAAGAATTGTAAAAGTTAAATATGGTGAAAATTTTGATTCATACATTTTACAATTAACAGCTAAAGGATATGGTGGTAAAATAGATTTAATGTTAAGACTAAATTACGAATACAGAGTATTTGATATGCTGGTTGTCTCGCATAATGAAACAGAAGGTTTAGGGGCATATATTGAAGATAAACATTATACAAATATTTTTAAAGGATTAAATTTAGATAAAAATTTTTTAGTAAATTCTATAAAATTGAGAAAAAATCCTAAAGGAGAAAAAGATATTTTATTAATTTCAGGAGCTACTGTTACATCAAATGCAATTCAAGATTCATTAAATGAAGCGATTAATGCACTTGTGAAATTTGATAAAATTAAATCTGATAATTCAAATTTTAAAAAATTAGAATTAAATAAAAAATCTGAAGAAAGCAAACAAGGTTACAATCACAAAGAAAAGTTTAATACAATTGATGATTTAAAACCCCTAGATAAAGCAGCAAATTTAAAATTTGTAGTTGTTTCTCTTGCATATAAATATGCGAATGTTGTTGAAAAAATTTAAGAGGTTGTTATGAAAAAATCATATTTAGATAATATAATTTTGAAAAATCCAGTTTTAGTTCAAAGTCTTGGATTTGTATCAATCTTGGCTTTGAGCAATTCACTAAAACCGGCTATGATTATGGCTTTAGCTGTAACTTTTGTATTAGTTGTATCAAGTGTAATAGTTTCATTATTAAAATCATTAATTGATGAAAAGTTTGAAATGTTGATTTTAATGGTAATAGTAGCAACTTTATCTACTATTGCTGAGATGACAATAAAATTTATATATCCTTTAACATTTGAATCAATGGGGATCTTTACCTCATTAATATCAGTTAACTCTATTATGTTAATTAGATTACAAAAAAACGCTATGATTTCAGGAGTTGTAAGTTCATTGATTGATTCAATAACAACAGGTTTAGGATATACTTTAGTAATTGTTGTATTAGCACTTATAAGAGAGTTAATTGGAAATGGTACAATTTATGGATTAAGATTTATTTCTAGAGAATTTACAATTAAGACATTTAACGAACCAATGATGGGATTTATATTGTTAGCTTTATTTATTGCTTTATCAAATTGGTATACAATAAGCAAAAAACTAAGGGAGGCTAGAAAATGAACTATATTAGTATCATAATTGCGACAGTTTTAGTTAATAATATGGTTTTAACACAAATATTTGGTATCAAATCTGCTTTAGAATCATCAAAAGATTTTGAATCATCTATAACAGTGGGGCTTTCAATAACATTTGTAACAGTTATCTCATCATTAATAGCTAAAGTATTTTATGACTATGTTTTATTGAAATTTAATTTAGAATATCTGAAAATTTTGTCATTTGTAGTAATTATAGTCCTAGTGATAGAAATATTTTATTCTTTAGTAGCAGTTACTTCTAAAAAGGAATATGAAGATTTAAAATCATATTTACCTTCAGTTACTGCAAATAGTATGATTTTAGGGGTTTCTTTAATAGTTGTATCAAATAATTATAACATATTAAATACTGTTATTTATTCATTTGGAGTATCTCTGGGATTTACTTTGATAGCTTTATTGTTAAATGCAATTAATGAAAAATATAAATATGCTAATTTGCCAAGGTATTTTTTAGGAAAACCTATAACATTGTTAGCTTTAGGATTAATGGCATTAGCTTTTTATGGCTTTAAGGGATTAATTTAGTAAATAATTTTGCGAATGTTGAGTTTTCAGCATTCCTTTTTATTGTAAATTTTTTGAGGATATTATTGTGAACAAATTAAAAAACAAATTAAGAAAAAAACTATTATTAAAAAGAAAAAAATTATCAAAAGAATATATTAAAAAGTCTGATGAATTAATATATCAAAAATTAATTTTGTTAGAAGAATATAAAAATGCAAAAAATATTTTTTGTTATGTAAGTATGAATGAAGAAGTTTCAACAATAAATTTTTTACGAAAAGTTTTATTAGATAATAAGAGATTATTTGTGCCTTTATGTTTACAAAAAGGGATTATGGAAGCTAGAGAAATAAAAAATTTAAATGAACTAAAAGAAGGAAAATTTGGAATATTAGAGCCTTCAGAAAAATCATTAAAAATAGATATAAATGATATAGATTTTTCGGTAATACCATGCATATCAGTTAATAAAAGAGGATATAGATTAGGATACGGTGGAGGATATTATGATAAATTTTTTGAAAATAAATCCTTGAAATCCACATATGTTATTTGTAGAGGAAAAATGATTTATGACAATATTCCAATTGAAACACATGATTTAATATTTGAAAATATTTTATCTGAAAATTTTGTTGAAAAAATAAATATTTATTTTTAATTAAAATTATATTATTTTTATTTTTCAAATATCTAAGATTTATTAAAAAAAAAAGCTGTTGCAAAATAATATTTTTAGTTATTTTGCAACAGCTTTTTAAGTATTGTTATTTATAATATTATTTAAAAATTATTTTATATATTTACCATTATTATTCACATACCATTTTCCAATATATTCAGATTTAGCCATTTTACCATTTTGTTTTAGGTAATACCAGTTATTATCTGAGTGCTTTATCCATTCAGACTCAGCCATTTTACCATTTTGTTTTAGATAATACCAGTTATTATCTGAGTGTTTTATCCATTCAGACTCAGCCATTTTACCATTTTGTTTTAGGTAATACCAGTTATTATCTGAGTGCTTTATCCATTCAGACTCAGCCATTTTACCATTTTGTTTTAGGTAATACCAGTTATTATCTGAGTGCTTTATCCATTCAGATTTAGCCATTTTACCATTTTGTTTTAGGTAATACCAGTTATTATCTGAGTGCTTTTTCCATTCAGATTTAGCCATTTTACCATTTTGATTTAGATAATACCATGAAGAATAATTTTCGTCATATAACCATTCAGAAATAGCTTTGTTTCCATCTGTTTTTTTATAGAACCAATCATTGTTTAAAGAATACCATCCAAATTTATTTTTTTCTAAATTATTATTAATTTCACTTTTTTTAGGGAATATATTTTCGATATTTTCAATTTTTAGTGTGGAATCTAGTCGAGATTCTTTTCTTTCTATAATTTTATCAATATTATCTTTTGGATCTTGTATAGTAAAATAGTATTTAAATCCATTTTTTAAATTAACTTCAAAATAATAATTGTCATAAGTTTTTATAAATTCAATAGGTAGTGTCAAATTAAAAACTTTATCTTTTGTAAGGTTCATTTTTAAATATTTTGCATTATGTCTGTCAATATTTTTTGAAAATATTATATAAATATCAGCAATCTCTTCTTTAATTTCCCAAAAATTAGATAAAAATGTAATTTTAGATTTATTTTCATCATAGCTATATATGAAAGAATTCTTAGATAATATGTTTGGTATATCATCATTTGCATATGAAATGTTTTTATTAACAGAAAATGAAAAAATTGTTAATACTAAAAATATAATTGTTAATGTAGAATATAATGTTTTTTTTGTCAATGTCATATTTTCTCCTTAAATTTTACAGTTAATAATGTAACTTTTTAAGTATATACTATTATTTATATTTAAGTCAATAAAGGATTTATTGATTTAAAAGTAGTGTAACTTTTTTGTTTAGTAATAATTTTAATAGTATTCCTGTAAATACTGATTCTATAAGAATTTTTGGCAGACGTGATATAATTAAAAACCAGATACTTAAACCGCTTAATTGACTTAACCATATACTGTTAAGAATAAGATGTATAAATCCAAAAATAAATAGATTAGTTAATAATATTTTTAAATTTTGATTTTCATTATTTTTATTGAATATTATAAAAAATATAATTCCCGGAATTAATCCTGTAAGTGTTGATGATAATGTAAATCCTAGATGAGGAACACCTCCCGGGTTAATCATTATACCTATTAAATCCGCTGCTACACCTGTTAAGGCACCTAAAAAAGGACCTAATACTGCACCGCTAAAAATTATAGGAAGAGAACCTATGCCTATTCTCATATTTGGTGTTAAATAAAAAGATAAAAATCTTGTTAAAATAATTGATATGGCCGTAAGTAAAGTTGCCATAATAAAAGATTGTAGATTAAATTTTGATTTCATATAAATACTCCTTATATAATATAATATCAGGCAAATTAAAATATGTGTTCCGTAAATATTTTAAAAATTCTGATATAATAAATTATATAAAATCAATTTAAAATTACAAGGGGGAACAATGCAAAAATTTTATGATATAAATAGCTGTTTAGATTGGTTGTATTTAAAAGGAGGATCAAAAGGGAAATTTAACTTGGACAATATAAAATATTTGTTAGATAAATTAGATAATCCTCAAGATAAAATTAAAGTAATACATATAGCAGGAACAAATGGAAAGGGGTCTACATCTAATTTTATAGCATCAGTATTATCTAGAAAATATAAATGTGGGTTATTTACGTCTCCATATATGAATGATATAACAGATTCATTTAAAATAAATGGGGCTCAAATGTCTGAAAAGTTATTTATAGAATATATAAATAAATTAATTTTAATCATCGATGCTATGGAAAAAAATGGAAAGTTTATAACATATTTTGAAATTATAACATCTATTATGTATAAATATTTTTATGATCAAAACGTTGATTTTGCAGTAGTTGAAGTTGGGCTTGGAGGAAAACTTGATGCAACTAATATAATAAAAAAGCCTATTGCATCAGTTATTGTGACAATTTCAAAAGATCATCAAAATGTTTTAGGTAATACAATAGAAGATATAGCAGAAAATAAAGCAGGTATAATAAAAAATAATTGTCCTGTGTTTATATATCCTCAAATTGATACTGTACACAAAATTTTTGAACAAACAGCCATTAAATTAAATTGTGAGTTTAATACATTCTCAATTTCTGAAATTGATATACTTAAAATATCTGAAGTTGAGAATGTGTTTAATTTTAGAACTTATAAAAATATGAAGTCGTGTCTTATTGGCAAACATCAGGTATACAATGCGGTATTAGCATTAACGGTTATAGATTATCTGAAAAATAATTATGAGATTTCAGAAAAAGATATATATGATGGGATATATTTAGCTAGAAATACCGGACGCTTGGAAGTAGTATCTAAAAATCCTAAAATTATATTTGATGGAGCACATAATAAAGAATCAATCATTAGTTTGATAGATACAATTAAATGCTTAAAATTTAATAGGCTTATAGTAGGATTTAGTATGTTAAAAGATAAAGATATATCTTATGCTTTATCAGCTTTATCAAAAATATCAGATGAACTTATCGTTACTACAGTGGATTATCCGGGCAGAAATTATTCTGAAACAGAATTAAATGAAATCGTAAAAGAGTATGAAATTAATATAAAAGTTATATCAAATAATGTTGAAGCATTTGAATACACTAAGTCTTTAGCAAGTGAAGACGATTTGATATTATGGTGCGGGTCGCTTTATTTAATAAGAGAACTATTAAAATATTTAGATTAGTAGATTAAAAAAAAATAACAAAATTGAAAAAAATTTTCAATTTTTCTTAAATTTTGCTATTATATTTGTGTAAAAAATTTTGTAAACGTTAGCTATATAAATTTAATTTTTTTAGAATTATAGTTATGTGATAGATTTTTTATAGAATTTAATAAAGAAAGAACACTCACTCGTTCAAGTACGAGATTAAATCTCAAGTAAGAGACGAGTATACTCTATCTACTAAATATTATACAGTAAAACTGAATAATATTTAGTAGATAAAGGGTTATAGGTTACCTTTAACAACCTAAATATATTATAAAGGAGGTTTAATAAAAATGCATACATAATGTCATTTTTATTTAAGATATAAAGAATAATTATAAATAAAAATTTATAAAAATAATTTTTATAAAAAGTTCTTTATATAAAAAAGTTATATTTAATTAAAAAATTTGTGGAGGAAAATTTGAAAAAAAAGATTTATATATTAGCACTTATTGTTGCACTTTTATCTTCTGTTTACACATCAAAAGCAGAAGCCATAGTTACTTTTATGGGCTCTGATTCATCAAGGTATTATGATGATGATGTTGAAAAAAGAAAAGCTACAGTGTCTATAAATGTTGATGGTATTGTCAAAGATACTAATGAAAAAATATTAATTAGGGGGACAACTCATATATTATCTGATCCCTTTGATAAAGTTACAAAAAAAGAATTATTAGATTCAATTAGACATCAAATGACAGAATTACAATTAGATTATAAATATGAACTTTTAGATTTTGCATATGATGCTAAATTGTATAATAATGGAGAACTTTTATTTTCTACAGGTGATGATGAAGGTACAGTAAAATTAGAAGGTGGTATTAGAAAATATCAGTTGAATGGTCATGTGATATTGAAGGAAATAAAAGAACCTGAACTTACAAATCCATCAGAGTCTGCTAGAATAGAATACAAGGTTAAATTCTCTCCTTCAATTGCTGGTGAGTTAACTGGAAAATATTTATTTCCAATAGAAGTTGATTTAGGTGAAAAACTTGTAGGAGAAAAATTAACTTCTCAAGAACTTAGAAAAAAGGCTGAAGAAGTTTTAGAAAAAAATTATCCTGATTTTAAGATAGTAGAGAAAGAGTATACATTTATAATTCATAACGAAAATGGAGAGTTTCAAAAATATGCATCATTTAAAGATGATTTTGAATACGAAATAGCTAAAAGGAATAAGATTCTATACACAAAGCCAAAGACTGGCAAGATACTTGGTGAAACTCAAAGTGTTGATAGAGTTAAAGAGGGATATATTGTCGAATATAAGAAATAATTATTTTTTTATATTTAAATTTTATTTATTATTTAGCAAAATAATACTTGTTAAATTCATAATATGAAAACATATATTATAATTTGGTTTATTTATAATTTTTAAAAATAAAGAGGAAAAAATGAAATTAACAAAAAATTTAAGAAAAATAATCACATTTACTATTGCATCATTTTTATTGTTAGAGCCAGTATCAGCGTTTGCTGTATCAGTAAGATATGAAACACCAAAAGAATATCTTACTGAAGTTAAAAATCAAGGAAGAACAGGAACATGCTGGGCACATGCTACTATGGGAGCGATAGAAATTGCTTATAAAAAAGCAACCGGAAGAACAGTTGATTTATCAGAAACTCATTTGGCATATCATATACATGATGGTGCAAAATTAGATGGAGCTAGTTTAACATCAGCCACACCTTATCTTATGAGACTAGATGGACCAGTTGGTGAAACTGAATACCCTACAATAAAAGATTCTGTTCCATTATACCAAAATAGTGGGACATATGTATTGCCGGGACATAATTCTATGGAAGATTTAGGAAAATATAAATATAAATTTGCAGTTGGAAATATAATAGAATCTGATATTTCTAATGTAAAAGAAAATATTGAAAAATATGGTGCTGTTACTGCGGCTTATTATGACAACACTGAATCAGGATTTTCCGGTAATTATAATGCATCCGGAAGTTATTATGGATTTGGTAGAAAATCAAATGAACCTGAAAGATTAAAAAGATTTTTTTATAATCCGGATTTAGTTTACCATTATGCACCTAATCCTATGAATGAAATTGTAATGGCTCCAAATCATGCTGTAGTATTGGTTGGTTGGGATGATAATAAAGAAATTGTAAACCAAAGAGGTCAAAGGGCTGTTGGTGCTTTTAAGGTTAGACAGTCAAGAGGACCTGAATTTGGTGACAACGGATATATGTGGATTTCTTATGATACATTTCCTAAGGAAAGTTTTCAAGTTCTTAGAATAAATGGTTTAGATGTTTTATCACCAGTAAAAAATACTTTTTATTCTTACGGTAATTTTTTATCAAAAGAAAACTCCAGAAAAGTATATACATTTGGTAAAGACGGATTTGATAAGTCATCACTAGGACATACATTTAAGAGAACAACCGTAGATATGGTAAATGTTTATGATAAAAATGATAATAAAAGAGAATATTTAACAAATATTCAATTTATAAATGAAGTAGGGAAAAATTTAAGTTATGAAATACAAGTAGCTATGTTAAATGGACATTCAACTGAAGATGTTGAAAAAGCTAATTATACTAAAGTAGCTAGTGGAGTAAGTAATGATAAAGGAGTTAATACAATATCTATAAGTCCTTTAGAAATTACTAAAAATAAGTTTGCAATTAGACTTATTTTAAAAAATGAAAATGGAGTATATATAAGCGTTGCTAAAGATATTAAATCTACAGGAAGCAGCATAATATCAACTCCAACATATACTCCGGATTCAAACTTTTCATTTATAAATACCGATTATGGATTTATTCCATATAATAATGATATATATATAAATGCATTTACGCAATCTGATAACAAATCAAGCTTTAATTCATTATATGAAGAAAAAGTTAAAAATGTTATATCAGTTACAAAAGATAAAGAAACATTTATTTATGTAGATAAAAATGCTTCTGAGTCATATGTAAGAGAACATTTATTAAGTATAGGAAATAGATTAAGAGTAGATTATACTGATGAAAAAGGAAAAATTCAATCAAAAGTTTTCGAAATTAAAGATTATGTTTTGAAAAATGGATACTTTGTTCCTATAATAACAGATTATACAGATGTGGATAAAGATTTACATAATAGTATAAGAGATAAGATAAATAAAAATGAAGACTTATTTAAATATTATGTATATCTAAATAAAACTTCACATGCAAATAGATATAATGTTGAAGATCGAAATTATGATAGAAATAATTATATTAATGATAACAGTTATAATTCATATAATAGAAATATTAGTAGACAAAATAGAAATAATAGATCATCAGATATATTCAGAGAAGCTCAATTATCAAAATTTGATAAAACAGTTTTAACGTATAAATTGCAAAAAAATTATAATAAAACAGTTCTTTTAACAAACACTCAAAAGGAAGATGTAAAGATTAGAGTAAATGGGGCGTTAATTGGAGCTGAAAATATAAGAATAATAGATGATATTTTATATATAGAGTTATATAATGAATTGTCTAATAGTGACAGAATAGAAGTATCTTTCAATGAAAATAGTATATCTAGGTATTAATATCTATTAAAAATTTTAATAAAGTAGTGTTGATTAATTATCTTCACTACTTTATTATTATGTTGAGATGAATATAATAAAGTAGGGATATATCATGAATAATTATGGCGAAGTATTAAAAAAACTTAGAAAAGATAGAAATTATACATTAAAGCAAATATCTTCTGGTGAAATATCGATTTCTCAAATTTCAAGGTTTGAGAGAGGTGAAACTGATTTATCAATTGGAAAATTTATTTTTATTCTTAATAAAATAGGGATTACTATTGATGAATTTATGGTATATGCTAGGGATTATGAAAAATATGATGTAGTTAAAATGATGTCAAAGGTTGTAAAATATTATTATGAGAATAGTATTGAAGGATTTAGAGAATTGATAGAACTAAATCAAAATAAATTAAAAGAAAATCCTGATAATAGTCTTTATCCATTATATATAATTTTATTTAAAGGGTTTATATGCAAGATAAATAAGACAAAACTATCAGATAAAGATCTTCAAAAAATAATAGATCATTTATTTGTAACTGAAAATTGGGGAATTTTAGAACTTCAGTTAATAGGAAATCTATATGAATTTTTTAGTACAAAACGAATGTTATATTTTTTTGATGAAATATTTAAAAATTATGAAAAGTATAAAAAAAGTTCAATGCACAAACATTTAGTATGTATCACTTCACTAAATATATTTTTAAAATTAATAGAAAGAAATGATTTGAAAGAAGCTGAAAAAATTAACAAGAAATTAAGAAAAATTGTCGGTGGAGAAACAAAAGTTTATGAAAGAATGATACTTAAATATGGAGAAGCATTTTTACTTTACAAAAAAGGGGATAGTGCCGGAGTTGAAGTGATGAAGAAAATCATCGAAACGTTTAAATTACTTTCTTGTGATTATCATGCAAAAAATTATCAGCAACATTTTGATGAATTTGTAAAAAATAAATTTGTATATATGGGAAAAAATAATATCTCTTAAATAATATGGATATAATTATATTCATATTATTTAGGAGGATTTTTATGAATAAAACAATCAAAAAACTGCTATTTAGCAGAGGAATAAATAAAATAGGAAATATATTTTATGATTATGGAAATTCAATATGGCTAGCATCAATTGGGAATATAGGAAAGAAGTTTTTAGCGTATTATCAAATAGCTGATACACTAACATCGATTTTGTTAAATCCGATAAGTGGTGCATTAGTAGATAGATTCAAAAGACGTAAAATATTATTGTATACAGATTTTA
>NZ_JBFNFI010000011.1:0-54580 GCF_046035495.1 Helcococcus sp. KG196 | reverse complement strand
GCAATTTACAGGTAATGTGAGCTCGACCGCCCTCGACAATTCATGTACTGCAAATATTTTTTAATATTACAGGTAATGCCACCCGCACAATTTCATGTATTTCAAATATTTTTACAATTTACAGGTAATATGAGCTCAGCAGCCCTGAGCAATTCATGTACTGCAATTATTTTTCAATATTACAGGTAATGCTTGCCCCATAAATTCATGTATCTCATATATTTTTGCAATTTACAGGTAAAAAAAGAAGGGCAGCTCCTGCAAATATAGATCTTAAAGCGTATCTTGCAATACTTTTTTCAATTAAATCAATTTTTTTATTGCAGTTATAGGTAATTTTTTCTATAAATAATGACTCTTTCATTTAATCTCCTATACTATATAATTGTTAAAACATAATTTTTTTTAATAATAGATAAAATCTACATTTTATATTATGTGCATTAAAAAGGGACTAAAAACTATATTTTTAATCCCTCAATATGTTTTATAATCTAATAATTTTTACTCTACCCATACACCGTCAGCATTTACATACCATCCATCAATCCATTTAGAGGTGGCCATTTCGCCGTTATCTAAAAGGTAGTACCATTTAGAGTTGGTATGTTTAATCCATTTAGAGGTGGCCATTTCGCCATTATCTAAAAGGTAGTACCATTTTGAGTCAGTATGTTTAATCCATTTAGAGGTGGCCATTTCGCCATTATCTAAAAGGTAGTACCATTTAGAGTCGGTGTGTTTAATCCATTTAGAGGTAGCCATTTCGCCATTATCTAAAAGGTAGTACCATTTAGAGTCGGCATGTTTAATCCATTTAGAGGTGGCCATTTCGCCGTTATCTAAAAGGTAGTACCAAGCTGAATATTCTTTATCATAAACCCATTCAGATTTAGCTAATTTATTAAGATTATTTCTATAAAACCATTTGTTATTAATCTTATTCCAACCTTTATTAATATTTTGTGTATCTTTTTTATCATTATTTTTTAATTTGATTTTATTATCTTTTGCGGGCTGTTTTAGTGTTTGAGGTTGTTTTTTTAATCTTTCTTCTTCTTCAAATTTTTCTTGTAATTTTCTTAATTCTTCTTGTTGACGTTTTTTATTTTGCTCTTTCTCTAATTCCCATTCTGCCCATGCTTTTCTATCTTTTTCTTCTTGTATTTTTCTTCTTTCTTCTTCTTTTTCTTTTTCGATTTTTCTTTTTTCTAATCTCTCTTTAACTTTATTTTCAGGGTCTCTTTCCATAGCTGTCAAATCTTTTTGTGCATAATCATAAATTGCGTCTGTATTAACTGCTACTAAATCTTTAATTTTTTGTTTTTGAGCCCATTCTTCATATTTTTTATAAATTATAACTTGTGAGTTAGCTAAAAGATAGGTATTTGCTAATGATTCTTTTGGCGAATAATCTTTATCAACTTCTTGATATTTATCCTCGCTGCGATAAAACATAGCTTCAGAATAACCTGAGATATCTATATCCCTTTTACTGCTTGTTAAATCTACAGTATGCCATTTGCCGTCATAGAATGATCTAGTAACTGCATGAAGGCCTCCGCTTTCAACTTTTGCAGTTGCTACATATGCCGGAATCCCCATAAGGTTAAAGGCTCTTGAAGCTGTCGTACTAAAAGCCATACACATAGCAGATTTTTTTCTTGTTACTGCAAATAAATCAGATGCGGAATTATATTTTGATGAGTATTGATTGCTGTATAAAGTACTAAAATCATAGTTGATTTTTCCCATCTCTATTGCAAATTTTTTGATTTTTTCACGATCCTCGTCATCTTTTGTTATTTTTGCAGATTCGATCATTTTTTTTATGTCTTCATCATTTTTTTTGAAATTATCAAAAGTCAGATTATGATTAAATCCTTCTTCCACTGTAGGACTTAATCCGTTATATACAGTTAATTTATTTTCGATTTTTAAATCTTTAGTGTATATTTTGATATCATTTAAATTAGTTTCTTTTATTTCTTTTCCCATCCAAATCCCGTGGGCATCTAATAGAGTGAAAAAGAATTTATCATCTTCTATTTTTTCTAAAGAGTGTATTTTACCGTTTTTATATGAAAAGTTGTTTAAATCTTTTTTTCTTTCTTTCAACTTATTTTCATATTCATCTTTTGTAGTAACTACAATATCATTTTCATTCATTATAACAATTCTGTTATTTTCTGTGATAAATTTTTCATTTATCTTTACAAATACATATTTTTCATTACTTGTATTTTCATTATCTCCCTTAAATAGGTCTTGAGCGTTGTTGATTTCATTTATATTTACAGCACTACTTTTGTGTAAAGTGTCGCTTCCTAATTTATGGATAAATACCTCACTTATATTTTGCTTTTTTGCTTCTTCTTTAGCATTTTTTAAAAATTCATCAAATTTATCTTTGATAACTTCAACAGAATATTTATTGTTTATAGTTTGGCTTGCATATACTTTGTTAAATCCTGTACCAATTATCGGATTTGATGATAGTATAATGCTTGCAGCAAGTAAAAAAATTATTTTTGATTTTTTCATAAATTATTAACTCCTTATTTATATAATTAATTTACAGCGTTATTATAACATTTTTTATTAAAGTTTCAAATAAAAAAATATATGGACATAAACATCAATATTGCTCCACCCAGTACAAATAGATGCCAAATCACATGTGAAAATAACATATCTTTTTTCTTGTAAAAGTAGACTCCGAAAGTATAGGTTAAGCCTCCTAATGCAAGCAAAATTATACCCATTAAATCAATGGATTTAAGTAAGTCATTTATCATTAATAAACTTATCCATCCCATAGCGATATATAAAATTAGTCCTAATTTTTTTGATTTATCAAACATGACTGCTTTTATGCTGATTCCAATTATGGCTATAGCCAATATTATTATGAAATACAGTAATCCGTTTTTGTTATATAAACTAATTAATAAATAAGGTGTATAAGTACCTGCTATAAGTAAAAATATTGATGAGTGGTCAATTATTCTAAATACTTTTTTTGCTTTTGTGAAACTTAAGCTGTGATATAAAGTCGAAGCTAAAAAAAGTAGTATGAATGAAGAGGCATATATACTATAAGCGATATAATCAATAGATGTTTTTGATTTTATTAATAGTAAAAATAAAATAACTACACCTATGAAAACACCAATACCATGAGTGATTGCGTTAAATATTTCTGTTAAAATATTTATTTTTTTATTATAATGGTAGAGTTTAATTTTGCACAACTCTGAATTGTTTGAAACATCAGATTTTTCTATTTTTTTTATAATATTTAAATATTCTTCTTTGGTAAATTTCGTTTGTTCTTTAATTTGTTTGATTTTAATTCTGTTTTTTTCTAAATCTTCTCTTGTTTTATTGTATTGTTCTAAAAGTTCGTCTTCACTATTTTTCATATATGATTTATTTTATCTTTATTGGAGATAAAACTACCCTCTTATTTCTTCTAATTTTGTTTCAATTGTTTCTAAAATATATTTTCTATCTTCAGGATTTTCGATGCTCAATTCATCAATTGAAAATACAAGTGTAGGACTCTTATCATATTTGCTAAACCATTTATCATATCTGCTGTGCAGAAGCTTAAAATATTCTACCTGTTTATCTTCTTGTTCATAATCTCTACCTCTTTTTTTGATATGTTGCATATGTTTATCAAACGAACCTCTTAAGTATATTAGAAGATCCGGAGATTTTTTTGGCATGCCATCAATTTCTTCCATCATGTTTTCAAGTAGTGAATTGTAAATATTCATCTCTTCCTCTGTAATATTTCCTTGCTCGTAGTTAATTTGTGTAAACAGAGAATCTTCATAAATTGATCTGTCAAGCACATTATTTTTGTGTAATAATGCTTCTTTAATACTCTTAAATCTTGTGTTTAAGAAATGAACTTGAAGAGCAAAACCCCATCTTTCTTTATCATGGTAAAATTTTTCTAAAATTGGATTATCAGAAACACTTTCATAAAATGCCTCACTACCAAAATGCTCAGAAATATATCTGGTATATGTTGTTTTTCCGGCTCCAATCATTCCAGCTAAAACTATCACGTATTTGTCTCCTTCCATAATAACCTCTTTAATCTTTATTAATGTTAAGATTATATATCTAATATTAATTAATTTCAACTATAACTTGGTAAATGAAATCGTAATATACTATATATTGTATAATGAAACTTTATTCTACAAATTATTACATTATGTGATAAAATAAATAATAATTAAAAATTTAAGGAGTTAAGATGAATTGTTTAGTTGGACAGTCCGGGGGACCTACAAGTGTTATTAATTCTTCATTGTCAGGAGTGATTCAAGCTGCATTTGATAATGATTTTAGAATTTTCGGCTGCAAAAATGGTATAGAGGGATTATTAACTAGTGATATAGTTGAATTTAATAAAGAAAAATTTGAAAATGCGAATGGAAAAGAAAGACTAAAAAAAAGACCTTCTTCAATATTAGGTTCATGTAGATTTAGACTTCCTGATAATATGGAAGATGAAATTTATGTTAAAATTTTTGAGCAATTAAAAAAATACAAAATCTCTATTTTTGTATATATTGGTGGTAATGATTCAATGGATACAGTTTTGAAATTGAATAAATACATGCAATATAAAGGGATAAATTGGATTAATATTTGCGGTTCTCCTAAAACAATAGACAATGACTTAATGTTAATGGATCATTCACCGGGATTTGGATCAGCTGCAAAATTTATTGTAAATACAATCGTTGATATTAGAAAAGACGTAGACATTTACAAGAAAAAAACTGTTACAATAGTTGAAATAATGGGAAGAAATGCCGGTTGGTTAGCTGCCAGTTGTCTGTTAGCAAATTATAATAGACGTAGAAAAATTGTAAACTTGGTTTATTTATCGGAAATGAAGATAAACAAAGAACAAATAATTGAAGATATCAAAAAATCTCATGAAAAAGAAGATAATTTGATAATAGTAATATCAGAAGGCTTTGTTGATGCAAAAAATAACTTTAAGAGAGAAATTGAACGAACATATGATGAGGGATTTAATCATCCGATTATTTCAGGTATGTCAAGAAGACTTTCAGAATATATCTATCAGCAACTTGATATTAAAACAAAAGCTGTAGAATTGAGTATTGTTCAAAGAGTAAATCACTTAATTAGTAAGACTGACTCAGAAGAAGCCTTCAATTTAGGATATAAATCACTAGAGATTGCTAAATCAACTACTAATATGGTACCTGTAATTATAAGGGAGGAGTCTGATACATATAAGCCAAAATATGAATATATTGAATCCGAAATAATTGCAAATAAAGAAAAAAAAGTTCCTAAAGAATGGTTTGAAACTCAAGAAACACTTGAAAGAAAAATTATTGAATATGCTTTACCGCTTATTAAAGGTGAGGTTATTCAAGATTATGAAGATGGTATATTACAATATATATCACTGGGGGAGATAATTAATTGAAACAAAAAATATTATAATATAAAAATTAATTTATAGAAAATTTGTATAGTTGATATGAAAAAAATAAACATGTATTGTATACAAATATCTATAATGTTTTTTTAGCTTTAGACTATATAATGGTTAGAGTAATTAGTTTTGAAATAGGGAAGGAATATTATATGTTAAAATTTTTTGATTTTTGTTCAGGAATTGGTGGAGGAAGGATTGGATTAGAAAACAATGGATTAGAATGCGTTGGGCATTGTGAAATAGATGAAAAAACTGCCAATACTTATAATATTTTTTTTGATGATGATAGAAATTATGGAGATTTAACTAAAGTCGATATCGGTAGTTTGCCTGATTTTGAATTTATGATAGCAGGATTTCCTTGTCAAACATTTTCAATTGTCGGTAAAAGAGAAGGATTTAATGATGAGCGAGGACAAATTATATATTCTTTAATAGAAATTATGAAGCAAAAAAATGTTAAGTACTTCATTTTAGAAAATGTTAAAGGATTAGTAAATCATGATAAAGGAAATACTTTTGATATTATAAAAAATAAGTTAAAAGCTCAAGGATATAATATTTACTACAATGTTTTAAATAGTCTTGATTTCGGAGTCCCACAAATGAGAGAGAGAATCTATATTGTTGGATTTAAAAAAGAATATGATAACGGAAAATTTGAATTTCCCGTAAAAAAATCATCTAATAAAGATTTTGATTATTTTTTAGATGAAGAAAATAGTTTTGAACTAAGTATTTTGGATAAAACATTTCAAAAATATTTATCAAATAAATATAACGATAATAAATTTTCAAATGAAGAGGTATTAAGTTGGGAAAACTATGTTATTGATTGGCGTCAGTCGGATTTAAGAAGATACAATAAAACTTTTCCTACACTAAGAACGGGGAGACATGGTCTACTTTATATAAAAAATAAAAAAATAAAAAAATTAAACGGATATGAAGCACTATTGCTTCAAGGATTTCCTAAAAATATTGCAGAAAAAGTAAAACAAAATCATTTAAATAACAATAAAGTATTATCTCAAGCCGGTAACGCAATGACTGTAAACGTTATAGATGCGATCGCTAAAAAAATGATTAATAATATTGAAGTTTAGGAGAGAATAATGCGTGCAATAGATAAAGTTAGTTTTGGTTCAAAAATTGCAAAAGACGGATTTAAGAATGAACAATATATTGCTGAAAAATTTAATAATTGGAAAATTGATAATGAAGCTAAACAGTGGTTAAAAATTATGGGTTATAATTTGATGGAAATAGATTATGTAAAAGCAGTTATTATCAATGGATATAAGGCAGATTTAAATGTGAAAATACAAGTTAAACTTAAATGTGCAGTTGATATTGAAAATATACAGGTAAAACTAGTAAGTAATAAAAAAGGATTTAATCAAATTGATAAAAGATGGCTAAAAAGTTATAAAGATTTATGGAATATACCTTTAGATGTATATACAATTTTAAAATATTTTACAGGAGAATTAAAACCGTATAAACATGATGTTAGGGATAATAGAAGAATGTTTATGGATGAATTTAAAGAAGAAGAAAAAATGCTGGTGTTAGATTGGATAAACAATAATAAATTATTAATAGTATCTGATATATTAAAAGGAAGAGGAGAATTTTCTGCTGAATGGGTTTTAGTAGTACAAAAATCACAAGAAAATGCCAGATGGGCTTTAAAAAATATAAATGAAGTGATAAATTATTATTTTTCGGATGGAAAAGTTGAAATTAGTCCTAGAGGTTCAATAAAATTAGGGAAAATTACAGTTCAAAGAAAGGGAGGAGATAACGGAAGATTAACTTCCAATATGTTGCAATTTAAAATAGACCCGACAGAGCTTTTTGATTTATAAATATTTATATGTCATTTTTGTCATAATTAAGAAATTTTTAACAGATGTAAATTTTATTCATCAAAATATCATTTTTTTACAAAAAATGCTTGAAATATTGTTAATATTTATTATAATTATAATTGACAAATAAAATTGGAGGAGAAGTAAATATGAAAGGACAAAATAAAAATAGAATATTAAGATATTCTATAAGAAAATTATCCATAGGAGTAGTATCCGTTGTAGTAGGTGCATTTACTATACTTGGCGTATCAAACATCTATGGTGCTGATTTTTCTAGGGGGGGGGTAGTGTATGCACAAAAAGAGGCTGAAAATAAACTTCCAGAAAGATATCAAGGGACTAAAATATTTGTAACTGAAACAAAAGTAACACTAGCATTCGACGGATTTAAAAAAGATATAAGTCAACGTCATTTGCTCAAAGGACATAAACTAGTTATTATAAGTAATGAAGGAGAAGAAAAACAATTTGAGTTTAAGGTTAGTAAAAATAATGGCATAATTTTTGAGGTTGATGTAGAAGACAGTAAATATTTCGACGGGAAACATAAGTTCAAAATAGAAATAAAAGATAGTAGTTTAGGTGATGAATATTTATATCTAAGCACACCAGGAGGTACTCTTTCTAATTCTAAAGAGCTATTTGGTTCAAAATTAATTAAAACTGAATCTTTTGAAAAGGAAAGAGAAAAAGAAAGAGAAAAAGAAAGAGAAAAAGAAAGAGAAAGAGAAAAAGAAAGAGAAAGAGAAAGAGAAAGAGAAAGAGAAAGAGAAAAAGAAAGAGAAAGAGAAAAAGAAAGAGAAAGAGAAAGAGAAAGAGAAAGAGAAAGAGAAAGAGACGAAGAACAACCTCAAGGCGACGAACCGCAAGGAGATCATCCTCAAACAGAAAAATTAGAGAAAAAAGAACCAACAGATAACGAAAATTTTAATAAAATTAGGGAAAATGTAAAAGAAGCTTTTAAAGACATAATTTTGCCTAATAGCAGTGATGGATATTTGAACGAAATTAATCGTGCAAAAGATTGTGAAGATTTATATAAAGTAATATTTGACATTCAAAAAGATATAGTTAATAAGGCAGATAAGAAGAAATTACTGGTAGCTCTTGCAGATGGAATAGATTATTTAAGTAGTGTTGAGAAACAAGCATTAGAAACGAATGCAGATACTTGGAGTAAAGATGAACAATCATTTAAAATTGCTGTAAATAGTTTGAAAAATAATGTTGAAAATAAGAAGAAAGTAAAAAATAAACTAGATAATTTGTTTGAAAAAGCAGCTAAAGTATTAAGTGATGGAGATAAAGATTATGGAAGATCTTCTGTTACAGACTTAGAAAAGAACTTAATGAAGATAAAAGATTTATACAGCAGTAAAGAATTTACTGAAGAAAAATTAAATGAACTTGAGCAAACTGTTAATCCATTGATAAAGAAAATGGGAGAAGAAAGAGATTTAAAGAATAAGTTAAAAGAAAATGTAAAATCTTTAAAAGATGAAAAGGACATTGATAGACTTAATACAAGAATTGATAGAGCTAAAAATTTAGAAGAACTTAAGAAGTATGAAGCTGAAATTAATGTAATACAAGAGCTTGAGAAATTAGAATATCTAAGCCAAGATGGTATGAAATTCTATAGGGATATTTTGAGACAAGAAACTATAAAAAGTGAACAAGAAGCTATTAAAGGTATGAAACTTGTATTGGAAATTGCTAAAGAAAAGAATGAATCAGAAAAGAAACGTATCAACGAAGAACTTTCAGGTCTATCAGATGCTTGGACTAAAACAGACAAAAAAGGCGAAAGAGAACAAAATAGAAAAAGACTGCTAAAAGAAGCAAAAGAAAGAGAAAAAGCACATAGACAAGCAGAAAGAAAAAGACTATTAAAAGAAGCTAAAGAAAAAGAAAAAGCACATAGACAAGCAGAAAGAGAAAGACTGCTAAAAGAAGCTAAGGAAAGAGAAAAAGCACACAGACAAGCAGAAAGAGAAAGACTGCTAAAAGAAGCAAAGGAAAAAGAAAAGAGAGCTAAGATAAATAAAGATTTAGAAGGTCTATCAGATGCTTGGAAGAAAGAAGATTTGGATGGTAGAAAATCTCAATTAGATAGAATAAAACCAATACAACCTGAAAAACCAAGTGTGCCATGGACACCATTAACACCTGCAACACCAATTAAACCAATTAAACCAATTACAAAGGTAAACCCACATCTATTAACTGAAGAATCAGTAAAATATGTAAAAGGTTCAATGAAAGACATTGTAATCAAGACAGATGCGGAAATTTCATCATTTGTAGAAGTTAGAGTTGGTGGAAAAGTATTAGATCCTTCAAATTACGAAGTAAAAGATGGAAGCACAATGGTTACATTGAAAAATTCCTACTTGGAAAAATTGCCATTAGGAAAATATGTGATAGAAGTGGTATCAAAAGAAACAGATAAATACTATTCAGCAATCTTAAAGACAACATTAACAGTTGTTGAAGATAAGATTTCAGATGACAAGCCACAAGTCGAAAAACCAGAAGTGGAAAAACCACAAGTAGAAAAACCAGAAGTGGAAAAACCACAACAAAAACCATCTGAAAATAACCAAAATCCTGAAACAGGAGATTTAGGTGTGGTGACAAGTGTAGTGACTGCATTAGCAGCAGGAGCAGCATTAGTTGCAACAAGAAAAAAAGATGAATAATATATAAAATAATTTGTTGCGAAATGACTATTAAGTTGTTTTGCAACAATTTTTTTATGTCTAATTAAATATTCGTTGTGATTGGAATATTATAAATTAGAGCGTGATTTTTAGCATATTTTGCTTGAAATATATGTTTAATATTTGTATAATAATAGTAATGAGAATTATTCTCAATTAACGGAGGTGGTATGGAGAAAAAGAAAAAAATTTTATTTATATCATTTATACTGATATTTTTAATATTTTCTTACTATATTTTTAGAGTGGCTTTAAGTAATTTTGAGTCAAAAAGTGAAGATAAAAATATTGGGGAAAATAAAAAAGTGGAAATTGATAAAGATAATAAGAAAATTAAGGTTGATAATGAAAAGGGTAAATTGAAAAAAGAAAAAAAAGATATTGCTAAAAAAGATTCAGTAAAAAATAGTGATACTGAGCAATATAATGACGATGATTTAGTTATAGATAATGATGTTTCTATACCTCGAGATGTAATAGAAGAAAATCATAGTGAACATTCCGATGTTAATTCCGATGAAAATTCTGAACAAAGAAAACAAAAATCACCTAATTCGGAAGAAAAAAATATAAATGCAGAACCATCGGATAAGTATATATTGTTAAATTCAAATTTGAGAAAAGATAAGTATTTAGTTTTTGATAAAAATAAGGTTGAATTGCCTAAAAAGAGTCTTGTGGGACTTGCAAATACTGGAGAGTTTGAAAATAAATTACACGAGTTGGAGTGGTCCGGAGATAGTCTTGAAGATGTTAAAAGCGGTAAAACTGGAGACTATGAAGTAATCGCAAAGATTAAAGATGATTTGGAAATTAATGGACATGATTATGGAAAAGTAATTATAAAAGTGAAGGTTAGGGTAAAATAGAATATGAAAAAAAGAAGAATATTGTCGTTTTTATTGGCATTTTCTTTGTTACTTTCATCTGTAAATTTGCCAAAAATTTATGCTCAAAGTAATAAAAGTGATGCTATAGTAAAAAGTACAGAAAAAAATACCGAAAAAAATTTAACCGAATATAATGATACAAAACAAGAGATTGATAAGTTAAAGGCACAGAGGGAAAAATTTAATAGCGGTGATGTAAGGGTTATAGTTGAGCTTAAAGAAGATTCAATTTTAGATTATGCTAATAAAATGCATAAAAATCTTGCAGATATTTCTGAAACGAAAATAAAAGAAAATAAGGAGAAGATAAAAGATTCTCAAAATAATTTGATAAATGAGTTGAAAAAAAACGTAGATATTAAAGATAAAGTTTTAAATTACGATACTGTTATGAATGGTGTGTCATTTAAGGTAAAGGGAAATGATATCAGTAAGATTGAAAAAAATTCTAATGTGAAAAAGGTGTATCTTTCTCAAGAGTTTACAAGACCTTTAATGAAAAATGCACAACAAATAATTGGGGCAAATCAAGTTTGGGATAATGTTAAATATAAAGGTGAGGGGACTGTAGTTGCTGTAATCGATACAGGTATCGACCACAATCATAGTGCATTAAAACTTGATGAAAATGCTAAGAGTCAAGCAAGATTTAAAGAAGAAGATATAAAAAAAATAATAAAAGAAAAAAATTTAAAGGGGAGTTTTTATTCTGAAAAAATTCCTTATGGATATAACTATTATGATAACAACAAAAATTTATTTGATTCCTATGGTGCAATGCACGGAATGCATGTGTCAGGGATAATAGGGGCAAATGATACTAAAAATAACAAATATGGGGTTGCTCCAAACGCTCAGATATTATCATTGAAAGTTTTTTCGGATGACATTCAATATCCTACTACTTTTACAGACATTTGGTTAAAGGCGATAGATGATGCGATAAAATTAAAAGCTGACGTAATTAATATGAGTTTGGGGACTGCGGCAGGATTTAGTTATGTAGATAAAAAATATTATCCTGAAGCTGAAATGATGAAAAAAGCAAAAGATGCAGGGATTTTAATATCCGTAGCATCCGGAAATGACGGGACTATTACTGACGGATTTTATGGTGTGGGTATCAAGCCTTTGTCATCAGTTTACGATACTTCTGAAATTGCAAATCCAGCTGTTGATGAAAATTCATTTGCTGTAGCATCAATGGAAAATGACAAAAAATATGTTTATAAGATACAGTGGTTTGATTTAAATAATGGAAATGGAAGAAGTAGAAAAAAATTAGATAAAGAAGCAATAATTAATTTAGCTGTAGCTTCTAAAGATTATAACAATACTATATCATCAGATATAGTAGATTTAAAAAAAAGTAAAGATTTAAATGATAATCAAATAAAAGATAAAATAGCACTTGTCGAATATCCCGGTTCGGAAGAGGCTAAAACATTTAACCAAGTTTTAGAAAATATTGCGGGACATTCCCCAAAAGCAATTATAATGTACAAAACTGAAAAACAAACAGATTTTCTTGGTGGAAGGATAACGCTGACAGGGAAAGCAGGTAATCTTACAGTTGGTATTATCAAACATTCTACCTATAAGGATTTGATTAGTACAAAAGAACAAAATAAAAATTTTCCATTTAATTTGATAATCAAAACTCAACCATCTGAGGTTGAAAATGAAAATAAGGGAAAAGTTTCAAGTTTCTCATCATGGGGGCCAACACCTGATTTAAGGATAAAACCCGAAATCACAGCTGTAGGTGGAAATATCTATTCACTTGCTGAGGATGAAGCATATAAAAATATGAGCGGTACATCAATGGCGGCTCCTCAAGTTGCCGGTGCTTCTGCTATAGTTAAACAATATTTAAAAACCAGAAGTGATATGCCGAATGATCCTGATTTTATAAAGCTTTTACTTATGAATACTGCTACTCCTATATCTGACGAAAAAAATAATTATTATTTTGTAAGACAACAGGGAGCCGGTAAAATAAATTTAGAGAAAGCAATCAGTACACAATTAACTGTTAAAGCTACAGGAGAAAATGATAAAGTAGCTGATGGTAAACTTGAATTAAGACAAATTGATAAAAAAAGCTTTAATGTAGAATTGGAGATTCAAAACTTTTCCAATTCTGAAAAAAAGGTTACAATTTCACATAGTGCTATTTATGAACCAATATCAGATGGAAGCAGAACACAAAAACCTGAAAAATTAAATAACAAAAATTCAGAAAAAAAATTAAGAGAAACAATACCTGCTAATAGTACAAAGAAAGTAAGTTTTGTAGCTGATTATAGTGATTCCGATTTAAAAGAAAATAATTTCTTAGAAGGATTTATAAAAGTTGACAGTGATAAGGAAAACTTGGTTATACCATTTTTAGGATTTTATGGAGATTGGTCTAATCAAAGAGCTATAGATGCTTTTGCAATTCCTGAATATCAAAAAGAAAAGGAAAAAGCTCAATTTGTTGTTAACGAGAAAAATAATATCAATTCGTCCGCATTTTTAACATCAAATGGGGGTCCATTACCTATAATAGATAATACAGTTTATTTATCTCCAAATAGTGAATATTTTAAGGATGTAATTGCAAGAATAGCTCCTTTAAGAAATATGGAAGAAATAGAATTTTCTATTTTAGACGCTGATACAAAAGAGGTTTTAAGAGTTTTAGGTAAAACTTATGATGTAAGAAAGTTAAGTAGATTAAAAATCAAAAATAGCTTTATCCCTATGATTGATTCTATTTGGGATGGTAAAATAGATGGAAAAGAGGCACGAGCAGGTAAAAAATATTTATATCAAATAAAAGCAAAATTAAATAATAAACAGTACGGAAAAACAAACACCCAAGTTTACCAATATCCAATAGTAATCGATAATTTAAAACCGGAAATTATAAAAGATTTTGTTATTGAAAAAACTGACAAAGATAGAATGAAGGCATTAAAATTCTCCGCAAAAGACAATGAGTCGGGTATAGGAAAAGTTTCAATAATGTCCCTAAAATACTCTAATAAGGTTGAAAATATAGATAAAAAGAGTGGATTGGATTTAGATAAATTAAATCAAGCACCGGGTGAAAATAAGAAAAATAAAGAAAATAAAAATCCTTTATTATCAAGATTTACTATTGAAAATATAAAGAAACTTGCAGAAGGGTTTATAGGCGACAAAAATCTAAAAACTGTAAAATACGGTAAAAATATAAGTATAGAAATAGTTGACTATGAAAAGGACTTAAATAGTGGAGAAAACTTATTAAAAATCGAAGATGGAAATAAGATAAAGATACCACTTGAAAAAGTTAGCGATAAACCTGATGTTGACTCTATAATTAAAATTTATAGAAATGGTTCAACTGCAAAAGAATTGCACTTTGAAGTTCCATTTTATGCCGATAGGACTCATGTTAAATTACTTGTTAATGACTATCTGGGAAATTCAGTAGAATCAATAAAAGAAACCGGAGAAAATAGTAGTTACAATACACTTAACTTTTTGGGTTATGAACATAATATAAAACCAAATGCTAAGTTATATATAGGAGATAAAGAAGTAAATAGCCCTATATACAGCTCTTTAGAAAAAGAATTAAAAGTAAAAATTGTATTTAATAAAGATAATAAATACCTAGATGCATTGAAAATTAGAGAAGGCAAAAATGCTGAAGATGTCATTAAAGATGGTTCGGTGAATGCCGGCTTTGCTGAAAAGTATAAACTTAAATTAGATAAAAATAGCAAAACTGTTGAATTCATACTGAAAGCCAATGATTCTAAGCTAGAAGTGTATACAACTGTAAAAGATGGTAATTTTGCTGAATATAACTCAAGTAAAAAAGTAAAATTGAGTTTTGAAAATTCATATTTATCTAGGTTTAGTAAGATAAAAATCAATAATAAAGAAATTACAAATAAAGACAGTGGAGTTTCTAGTGAAGTAACTGCCGGTACAGTTTATGTTGAAATGGTATTTGATAAAGAAAAAAATAAAGATAAGAAAATCAATAAGGTTGTATTGAAGCAGGGAAATGAAGAAAATAAATTGGAAAGAACAAGTTTTAGTTTTGATGTTGAGAGTGGTAAACTTATAGATAAATACTCTATTTCTGAATATTCTATCCAATTAAGCCTAAATCTTAAATCAGATGGAGAAATTAAATTTGAATACGGAGATAAATATGAAGATATACCATCAGTATCTCCAAATATCAATGGACATGGACATCGTCATTTTGATGATGATACTCAATTGATAAATAATGATAGTTCAAAGAAAAAATATCCTGCTGTATTTCTTGAAACTCAAAGATTACTAGATGTGATAAGTAACGCAAAAACTATAGAAGATAATCATATATTTATAAAAGGCTTTGTAGGTTATGTAAATTCTGATGATAGTGTAGAATTAGTTATCATTAGTAAACTTGACAATGATGGAAATGAAATCGGAAAACCTGCAATTATAACTAAGGACAAATTAAAGAAAGATGAACAAATACTATATTCAAACGGTAATAAAAATCTTTATAATGGGTCCGGTTATAGATTTGAATCCGCTATAGAAGTTGACAGATTTAATACTAATATACAAGTAAAAGCTGTAACTACTAAAAATTTAGAATCAAGCATAGTTAGAAGAGTATTGTTTGATAATCTTACACCAAACCTTTCATATCAAGTAATTAGTAGAAACCTTGAAAGCGACGAAGTAACTATAAAGGTAGTTTCAGAAGATAATTCATTAAAACTTAGTCTTTATCATAATGACTCTCTACTTGATAAGGTAGATAAAACTACTTTAACCTTTGACAAGCCTGGAGTTAAAATTGAAAAAGAATATACATTTAAATTAAAACCGGGTCAAAACGAAATTAAATTATTTGCCAAAGACTTAGCAAATTATACTACACAAAAATCAATTTTTATTTTCAGAACATTTGAAGAAGAAAATAAAAATCAAGAAAGTAATATTGTTAAATCAAAAGACCTTAAATTAAAAAAAGATGATGCCACTGCTCAGGAAGAACTGCTTAATAAAGAATTAAAAGAAATGAAATTTAATCAAAAGAAAGCAACCAGATTTGATGAAATAACAGATGGCGACCATAAAGATGATCATGACCATGATCATTAAAAAGTAGGGGAAGATAATTCCAAAAGCCAAAAATGCAAAAGGAATTAAAAATAAAGAGCTGTTGCAAAAATAAAAAATTATTTAGCAACCAGCTCTTTATTTTTAAATACTTTCATAATTGTTTTTTTGAGTATTTATAATATCTTTTACAAGCTTAAATAAAAATGCCCAACTTATTGGAATAATTATATAAATTAACATTGGATATTTTTCTACATAAGGGCTGTTCCATATTGCGTGAAGTAAAAATGGCAATATTATCCAAAAATATGATAGATATTCTTTTCTTTTTTCTTTATAAAAAATTAAATAACCTACACCTGTAGTTAAAAATGCATTAAATATCCAGTGACCGGCAAATGCTGAACTAAATCTTGAAAGTACTTCTGAAAAAATATTTTTACCCTCGATCATTGCTCCCAATATATATGCATAGTCTTCTGAAAATTGATAGCCTAATCCGACACCGATACCAACAAGTAAAATATTAAATATATCTTTTATATTAAATATGTATATTATAATTAATGCTAATGTAAGCTTAAAACCTTCTTCTACAATTACCGGCACAATACTTGGCCCCCATGTATCCATAAACTGTTTATTTTTTATTATTCCTGAAAGTATATCATGAAATTTTATGTTTGCAATTCCGGACCAGTGAGAAATTACAAAAAAGCCAAAGAAAATACTTATTAGGAAATAACTAAATTTTAATTTATATTTTTTTGCAGCTATGTATGACATGATTGCCAGTGGTGCTATGTAAATACCAAAACTTAAAATTGCTAGAAAAAAACTGGACAAATTAGTATTTGATTTTATAAGAGTATCAAATATTAAATATTCTTCTTTGATTCGAATAAAAGACAAAACACTAATAATTAACAATAAAATTTTTCTTATCATATATCCTCCAATATATTTATAATGATTATAAAATAAATATATTGAAAAAATATGTTTAAATTATGTTTGATATAGCGACTTTTCTATATTGCATGATTAGACTTTTTTATAGGATTTGTATTTTTAAAATCATGGGAGAGATTTGCTTGTTTTACTTCCCAATGAATTACAAATGTTAGCACAACTCTTAAAACTACAATTATACCTAATATAATCAATTCATTTAAATCTCTAACTATGACGGTTTTTATAATTTCTGAACCCAGCTTAAACTCAAGTCCGAGAGCTAAAGCTTCGCCTAAGATTATCTTGGTTTTATTTTCTCTTAAATCAAATTTGTGTTTTGCAAAATTATAAAGAGCAGCCAAACTTCCAAATGCGATTATGGAAATTCCGATAAGTTCTAAAGCTGTAATTATAATCGGAGCAACAGATGATAAAATATTATGTAGTATTTGTTCCATTTTTTCCCCTTAATATATAATATACTAATTTTAACATATAACTTTATTGTTAAAAAGTTTTTTATTAAATGCTTTTATGCTATAATCTTTTCGTAAAATATATTAGGTTCTACGATTTTAGAAATAATTGAAAGAGGTATAATTATGAAAATTAAAAATAAGTCTAAAGTATTATTAGTCCTTATGGCTGGGCTGGTTACACCATTTAACCAAGGATTTGTAAATCTTAATAGGCCTGTATATGCGGAAAGCTTGCAAAAAATTAATAATCAGGAATCAATTGTGATAGAAGATAATGATAAAAATAAATTTATAGAAGATGTACAAAGTGAGATGAAATCTTCAAATTTTGAAAATATAAATGTTTATATATTGGGAAATGATTCTGTTATATATAAGGAAAATTTGCCAAAGGATCAGATTTCAAGTATTTTAGAAGACAAATATAAATTTGTTAAACTAAATGGGAAAGCAATTCATGGCATGGCTTTGTTTATAATGAAAAAAGAAGATAGGCTTGTAAAAAATATAGATGAATACAATAAAATAATGGATGAAAGATTAAAAAATATATCAAAATTTGAAAATATAGTTATACATACAACCTTTCCTATTAAAGATAAAGATTTTATAGAAATTAGATTAAATGCAGTTGGTCTTTCTATGGGAAGGGGTATAAAACACATTGGAATAAATGGTGTTAATATATATACCAGAAATTTAAATATAGATAACAGGTTTGCATTTAATATAAGTGCAAATAATAAAGAGCAGTACAATAAGTACATTAATTTGAACTTAGATAGAATAAAGCAAAATGATGAAGCTATAAAGAAGATAATTCATGAAGCGGGTTCCAATGAAGAGGGTATAGACGATAGAGAAAAAATAATAAGATTTATACTTCAAGTAGGGAAAAATACTGTTTATGATAGAGAAGCATATTATAATGATGATAGATTGTTGTATTATTTGGCATCTGATATTTTTTCTGTTACAGAAAGACATAAGGCGATGTGTTTAGGATTCTCTACTTTTGCAGCAAGAGGATTGAATTTAATGGGTATACCCGCTTATGTTATAGAAGGTAGAAACTATAATGGAGAAATTCATGCTACTACAAGAGCTTTTTATAATAAAAAATGGCATGTTCTTGATCTAACGGCTTCAATAGGTTCGCTTCCAAGTTATACGAGAGATATGTTTTCTGATGATGAAGACCTATATGCGGTAGTTGATTCTAATAATAAAACGGAATATTATGAAAATAAGTTTATGCATGTAAATAAAGAATTTGAAGATTGGATTATTAATTATAACTCGAAGGACATTTTATTATTAAATAAAGACGCAGCTTTGAGATCAAGGATACCGGCAAATGATTTAACATGGTATAGTAAAGAACATGTAGATAAATTAGTTGCAGAATATGAAAAAGTAATTAAAATCGAAAATGAAGAATGGTTTAAAAACCATGATTTAGCATCGAAGGTATTACTTACACCTAAATCATATTATGGAAAATTATTAAAAAATCAAAAAAACGGTAAAGTTGAATTAGATCATTATAAGAAACTTGTAGATGCCTTAAATTACACAAAAGACTACTTTAGAATTGAATGCGAGAAACTAAAAGTTCGTTTACCTGAAGTATTTAAGGAAAATACTAAAATGCCATATCAAGGAAATAAAGAAAATATAGAAAAGGGTAATTTGAATAAAGATTTTAATTCTGAAAATGAAGATAAATCATTAAAAAACAAGTGGATTTATAAAAATGGAGACTACTATTATATAGATAATTACGGTAAAAAGTTAAAAAATAAATGGCAAGGCAACTATTATTTAAAAAGTGACGGCAAGATGGCAAAATCCGAATGGATATTTGATAAAGACTATGACTCTTACTATTATTTATTAAATGACGGAAAATATGCAAAAAATAAATGGCAAGGCAACTATTATTTAAAAAATGACGGCAAGATGGCAAAATCCGAATGGATATTTGATAAGGATTATGATTCTTACTATTATTTATTAAATGACGGAAAATATGCAAAAAATAAATGGCAAGGTAACTACTATTTAAAAAGTGACGGCAAGATGGCAAAATCCGAATGGATATTTGATAAAGATTATGACTCTTACTATTATTTATTGAATGATGGAAAATATGCAAAAAATAAATGGCAAGGTAATTACTATTTAAAAAATGATGGAAAGATGGCGAAATCTGAATGGATAGGAAAATATCATGTAGATAATTTTGGAAAGTGGGATAAAACAAAGTAATTTAAATTTTGATTATCCATTTAAGCAATATTTGATTTATTGTATAGATGGATAATTTTTATTTTAAAATTCATAATTATATTATGGAGATTTAATATATAGTTTAGTAAATAAATTTAAATATATTTTACATGAATTGTCGAGGGTAGCCGAGCTCGCATTACCTGTAAATCGAAGAAATATTTGAGATACATGAAATTGCGGCACAGGCAATACCTGTAAATGAAAGAAAATTTTGTTATACATGAGCACCGCCCTGCCATTACCTGTAAATCGAAGGAATATTTGATATACATGAAATTTTGCCTCAGCCATTACCTGTAATATTGAAAAATAATTGCAGTACATGAATTGTCGAGGGTAGCCGAGCTCGCATTACCTGTAAATCGAAGGAATATTTGAGATACATGAAATTGCGGCATAGGCATTACCTGTAAATGAAAGAAAATTTTGTTATACATGAGCACCGCCCTGCCATTACCTGTAAATCGAAGAAATATTTGAGATACATGAAATTCCGCCTCCGCCATTACCTGTAATATTGAAAAATAATTGCAGTACATGAATTGTCGAGGGTAGCCGAGCTCGCATTACCTGTAAATCGAAGAAATATTTGAGATACATGAAATTTCGGCACAGGCAATACCTGTAAATGAAAGAAAATTTTGTTATACATGAGCACCGCCCTGCCATTACCTGTAAATCGAAAGAATATTTGAGATACATGAAATTTCGCCTCCGCCATTACCTGTAATATTGAAAAATAATTGCAGTACATGAATTGTCGAGGGTAGCCGAGCTCACATTACCTGTAAATCGAAGGAATATTTGAGATACATGAAATTGCGGCACAGGCAATACCTGTAAATGAAAGAAAATTTTGTTATACATGAGCACCGCCCTGCTATTACCTGTAAATCGAAGAAATATTTGAGATACATGAAATTTCGGCTCCGCCATTACCTGTAATATTGAAAAATAATTGCAGTACATGAATTGTCGAGGGTAGCCGAGCTCACATTACCTGTAAATCGAAGAAATATTTGAGATACATGAAATTGCGGCACAGGCAATACCTGTAAATGAAAGAAAATTTTGTTATACATGAGCACCGCCCTGCCATTACCTGTAAATCGAAGAAATATTTGAGATACATGAAATTCCGCCTCCGCCAGTAGCTGTAAATTCAAAAAATATATTTAACGATAATGTTAATTGCTTTTGAAACATTTACAACATTAAATATGAATGATATAGCTGTTTCTAAAGAATTTTGGATACAACAAAATGGTAAGTGATATTATAAATATAATGATCAAATAAAAAATACTGATTGAAAGAAAAAGATAAAGGGTATTATCTTGATCTAAAAAAAGGAGATATGAAAAGTGAATTGGTAATAGGAGATATTATCCATATAAATAAAATGAAAATGTGATTCAAGGAAGGTTTATTATAAGGGGGAAATTGTATAAAACAATATTTTAGGTATTCTAATTCATTTTCAATTTGTAATGCAATTTCATTTGATAAAATTGTTAGTTGATCGTCTGAAATTTTTTCAGGTTCAATAGTTAAGAGTAAAAGTCTAGTTAACTTTGATGAAGAGTAAAGAGTATTAAGTAAAAATCATATTATAAGACAAAGCAGTTTGTGGTGGTTATAAAAAAAGAATTTTACTACTTTATGGATAAATTAGGGGTATCTTTAGAATTGAAATTATTTTATGTAAGAAGTAAAATGCATTTTTGGAATTTACTATATACAGCCGGTAAATGAATGTAGATGTATGTGGGATTATACATTGAAAACTCTAATAATTAATATAGTTGTAAATCATTTTTTTTGATAATAGATAAGTTTTTTTAGAAGAAGGTATATAGAAAATATTCTTATTTTAATAATCTGCGAGAATAATATGTTTTACACAGTTATAAAAACAGTGGTATTGTGGCAAAAGATGAATCGAGATTGGAATATATTTAACTTTCAATTTGAAGATGCTCTAACAAAACTGTTTGGATTCGCATATTTTGAAGTTGTTATTCTTGAAACAATAAGTAGTAGAAAAATTAAAGAAATATTGGCAAAAATAACAACACGAGATGGGATAAATATCAAGTTAGGGTAAAGGCTAATGGTAACCATTTGGCTTCTGAAATTGTAGAAGTAGAAAAAAATAAGTAATTACTAGTGTATTTACTTTGAATTTTAATTAATAAATTTGTTATAAAAATATTTTAATTGTAATAAATGTTTTTTTATAGTAACATGTATATGTAGGAGTCTACTCCTACTAAAAATAAATTGATGAAAGGGGACAATTTATGGAAAATTTAATAGGAAAAAAATTAGAAGAATTTGAAGTTCCAGCATATGCGAACGAAGATTTTACAACAGTTACAGATAAAGATTTAGAAGGAAAATGGTCAATTTTGTTCTTCTATCCGGGAGACTTTACATTTGTGTGCCCAACAGAATTACAAGATTTACAAAACCATTATGAAAAATTAAAATCATTGGGAGTTGAAGTATACAGTGTTTCAACAGATAGCGAATTTGTTCATAAAGCATGGAAAGACGAGTCAGTAGCAGTTAAGGGAGTACAATACCCAATGTTATCAGATAGAGCATTTGTTTTATCAAGAATGTTAGGAGTGTTAAAGGAAAAAGACGGACAATCATTAAGAGGTTCATTTGTAATTAATCCTGAAAATGAAATTGTAGCTTATGAAATTCACTCTGATGGTATCGGTAGAGATGCTAGCGAATTGGTGAGAAAAGTTGAAGCAGCTCAATTTGTTGCAACATATGGAGATAAAGTATGTCCGGCAGCATGGCATCCGGGAGATGATACATTAACACCTGGAAAAGATTTAGTAGGTAAAATTTAATAAATAAATTTTAATAGAGCTTGTTGCAAAATAATGAAAGCATTATTTTGTAACGGCTCTTTTTTTTGATATTATTTTTAATTTTGAATAAAAAATGTTCAATATTCAGAATAGGTTTTCATATATTTTTATGGTAATATAAAAAAGAAAGTTTATGTTTTTATATCTTAAATAAAATACATAGTCTATACTAAGTGGAGGGATTATGCTAAATAAAAAATACTTGAATATTAATCGAAATTGGAAATTTAAGGAAAGTGATATATTAGAAATTGAAGATTTAACAGAAAAAGAAATTTCTGATTTTACGGAAGTGGACTTGCCACATGATTGGAGCATATATAAAGATTTTAATCAAAAGTCATTATCGAGAAATGAAGGGGGATTACTTGATGGCGGCACTGCATGGTATGTAAAAAAAATAAATATTGATGAGTCATTTGCAAATAAAAATATTTTCATAAAATTTGGCGGAGTTTATATGGACTCATATATTTATGTAAATGGGAGTTTAGTTGGAAATTATCCATTTGGATATAACACATTTACATATGATTTAACAGAATATTTGTATTATGGAGAAAATACTATAGCTGTAAAAGTTACAAATATGCAACCTTCATCGAGATGGTATTCAGGTTCGGGAATTTATAGAAATGTAGATTTGATATTAAGAGAAAAAATATATATTAAAAATAATGGAATTGTAATTTCAACGCCAAATTTAAAATATAATCAAGAAAACGTTGAAACAAAAATTGAAGTAAAACTATTTAATTCCTCAAATTATGAAGAAAATATAAAGATTAAATTTAACCTATTTGATGCAAATGGAAAAGAGGTTAAAAATTTAGAAGTTTCAAAAAAAATAGGAAATAAGTCAGAATTAATGATTAATGAAACTATGGTAGTTGAAAAACCTAAACTATGGGATATAGATAATCCTAATTTATATTACCTAAAAACTCAAATTTATATAAATGAAGAGTTAATTGATGAGGAGTTTACAAGATTTGGTTATAGATACTATTCGTGGACAAGAGAAGATGGTTTTTCACTTAATGGGAAATATTTAAAGTTTCATGGAGTTTGTTTGCATCATGACAATGGAGCGTTGGGAGCGGAATTGTATGAGCAGGCAGATAGAAGAAAACTTCAAATCATGAAAGATATGGGAGTGAATGCGATACGTACTTCTCACAATCCGCAATCTGAACAATTTATTAAACTATGTGATGAAATGGGATTTTTAGTACAAGAGGAAGCTTTTGATACATGGTTTGGAAATAGAAAAAAAGAATATGACTACAATAGGTTTTTTAATAAATTATCGACACATCCGGATGCAAATGATGGAGAAATTTGGGCGGAATTTGATATTAAAAACATGGTTAGAAGAGATATTAACAGTCCGTCGATTATAATGTGGTCGATTGGAAATGAAATTTTTGAAACTGAGCAACCTTATGGTGTTAGTCAAGCTCGAAACTTAATTAAATGGATAAAAGAAATTGATGAAAGTAGATACGTTACAATCGGAGAAAATTCTTTGATATGGAATAGAAATGAAGAAGCCCATCATGTTAAAATTGCAGGAATGCTTGATACGGTTGGATTAAATTATAACGAAGATGGCTCTGATGAATTATTTGAAAGATATACGGATTGGATTTTGTATGGAGCGGAAACATCATCCGCAGTAAAAAGTAGGGGAATATATTATAATTCGCAAATTAGAGATTCAATTGCTACCGGAAATTCAAATAAACCGGATAGAATGTATCAAATGTCAGACTACGGAAATGACAGAGTAGGATGGGGGAAAACTGCTATTGATTCATGGATTCATGATAGAGATAGAAAATATTATGCGGGACAATTTATATGGACGGGATTTGATTATATAGGAGAGCCAACACCATGGCATAATGAAGAAGATTTGGGGGCACCGGTAAAATCATCATTTTTCGGCATTGTTGATACGGCAGGATTGCCAAAGATGGACTATTATTTTTATCAATCTCAATGGTTCAGTAAAAATGATAAAAAAGTAGTGAAAATATTGCCACACTGGAACTTTGAAGATAGAAAGTTATTAAAACAATTTGGGACAGATTTGAAAAGAGATGATGATTTAATTCCTGTTAGAGTATATTCAAATATTGAAAAAATAGAGCTTTTCTTAAATGGAAAATCATTAGGAGAAAAAGAATTTAATAAAAAAACTACAGATTATGGATTTGAATATCTAGAAGGAGAAACAAAAAGAGATTTATATTTACAATGGCTTGTTCCATTTGAAAAAGGGAAATTAGAAGCAATTGCAAAAGATGAATATGGAAACGAAATTGCCAGAGATGAAGTGATGACATCTGAAAAACCTAAAAAAGTGAAATTATCAGTAGATGAAAATTTACAAAAATGTGATTTAGTATATGTGAGATTTGATATTATTGACGAAAATGAAAATATTGTACCATATGCAAATAATTTAGTTGAATTTGAAGTAACAGGAAATGCAGAAATATTAGGTGTTGACAATGGAGATGCAGCATCTCAGGAAAGATATAAATCACAAAATGACGGTAGATGGATCAGAAAAGCATTTAGTGGCTCAGGTATGGTAATAATTCAAATGAAATCAGAAGGTATGGCTATTTTAAAAGCAAAATCTGAAAATCTTGAAAGTGCAGAAATAGAATTATTATTAAATCCTAAAAATGTAACATTTATTGAAAATGAAATTTCACAGTTAGGAAGCAAAATTTTTAATATTGCTGATGGAAAAGTTATAGAAACTAAGGATATTGTATTGTCAATTCAAAAAGGTCAAGAATTGCATTTACCTGAAAAAGTTAGAGTTATATTAGAAAATAAATTTAATTGTTATGAAAATGTAGAGTGGAATTTCGACGATTTATCAAGTATTAAAGAATTAGGCAGATATCTAGTTCATGGAAAAACTCAAAGTGGCGAAAATGTAATTGCAAATATAAATGTAAATGATTTTGTTTCTGTTGAAAACTTTAGCTTTGCATTTAGAAAGGGCACAAAAAAACCTCAATTGCCAAAATTTGCTACAGTTTATAATACTTCTGGAGATATGAGAAAATTACCGATAATAAAATGGATTGATGAAAATACAAATGAAGAAGTAGATTTTAATAGTTTAGAAAATACAGATAATTTATTATTACATGGAATTTTGGAAAATTCAGATTTTATTTCAAAATTAAATATTAGATTTGTTGAAAACAATGATGCTAGTGTAATTTCTAGTTATAATTATGCCAGATCATGGAATGGTTCGGAAATACCGGCAGGAATCGCATCATTTACATCGGATTTAGATTATACATTATCAACAACAAAAGCATTAAATAATGAAATAGTTTCATATGATGACACATATATTGACAGATGGACAAATATTTCTAAAGAAAAGAGAAGTGAAGATTGGGCAGGGATATTATTTGGACTTGCAGGAGAATTTGAACAACATCAAATTAATAAAGTAGAAGTGTTTTTCTTTGAAGATAATGAAGTGTCCGTACCAAAAGAATATAAATTAGAATATTATGTTCCTGAAAAAATTTCATTTCCTAAGGATTATCAAAATATTCAATCATTAGAACATGAACTGGCAGATGATAATAATTGGAGGGAAATTTCAAATTATACTGAAACTATTGGCGAAAGAGAAAAATTCAAGATTTTTGAATTTGAAGATGTGCTTACACATGCTATAAGAGTAAAAATGATTGCTCAAGATGATAAAGCGATTGGAATTACAGAAATTAAAGCATATGGTAAAGAAGTAAAAGAATTGGATGATTATGAGTTAAAAATTTTAGTGGACGGTAAAATCCTACAATTTGAGAAAGAGAAGATAATTTATGATATTTCTAAAGATATAAAGGAAATAATTGTAGAAGCTACAAATAATGCGGCAATTACTAAAATACCAGGAATTACGAAAAATGATGATATAACATATATAGTTAAATCAGAAAATAAATTAATGGAAAACAAATATATTTTAAGGAGAAAAAATGATTAAATACGAAATATATCCTATTCCTCAAGAAATAGAATATTTTGAAGGACAGCTTAGCTTAAATGTTGAATTTAATTTAATATTAAACGAAAAAGTTGATGAAGTTAATAAAAATAAAATTGAAAAACTTTTAAGTTCGAAGAAAATAAATTTATCTGACAATGCAAATAAATTAATAATATTGGAATTTTCAGATAATTTAATAAATCACGATGAATATCAATTAGAAATTTCTACAAATGAAATTAAAATTATCGCTAAAGATAACGATGCATTATTCTATGGAATTCAAACATTAGAAGCTATATTTGAACAATCAAAAAATGATATAAATAAATTAAAAATTTCAGATTATGCTTCAATTAAGTACAGAGGGATAATTGAGGGGTTTTATGGGATTCCATGGTCATGGGAAAATAAAAAAGAATTATTAAGATTCGGCTCTAAATTTAAAAATAATTTATTCATTTTTGCTCCAAAAGATGATCCGTATCATAGAGAAAAATGGTATGAATTATATCCTGAAAAAGAATTAAATTTATTGGGAGAAATGGCAAAATTAGGAAATGAGTATAAAAATAGATTTGTTTATACAATTTCTCCATTTAAGAAAGAATCAAATCCGATTAGCAAAGAAAATTTTGAAGAATCAGTAAGTATTCTTATTGAAAAATTTGAACAATTATATTCAGTAGGAGTAAAACAATTTGGAGTATTGGGTGATGATGTTGGAAAGCTTCCTAATTCAGTTGTTGTAGATGTTATGAATAGATTGTCAGCTTGGTCAAAAGAAAAAGGAGATGTAAAAGACTTCTTGTATTGTCCTGCTTCATACGTATTGACATGGGCATGGGATGCACAAGAATTAAATGCCTATACAGAAGGATTTCCTGAAGATGTACACATTTTCTTTACAGGAAAAGAAACATGTTCACCTGTAAATAAAGCTGATGTTGACAAATTAAAAACCAAAGAAATTGATGAAGCACATGGAGGCACAGGCAAAGAAAGAAGAGAGCCATTTTTCTGGCTAAATTGGCCTGTAAATGACATTGATATGAATTATAGAAAATTATACATGGGTAAAGGTGAATTGCTTTATAAAGACGTTGACAATATAGTTGGTCTTGTAACAAATCCAATGCAAGAAGCAAATGCTTCAAAAGTGGCAATTTTTGCAGTTTCTGATTATTCATGGAATATTAAATCTTTTGATTGTGAAAAGTCATGGAATGATTCATTTAAATATATAGATAAATTTGCCTTTGAAGAATTAAAGACGATTGCAGCACATATGGCAAATCAAAATGAAAAAGGTATACAAGAGTTAGAAGAGTCGGAAGATTTTAAAGAGTTGCAATTTGAATTTAATAAGGCAATGGATAATGCTCTAGTTTCAGAGGTTAAAGATGTATTAGGAAAAATAAAACCTAAATTTGAGTTTTTAGTTAAAACGGTAGATAGATATTTTGCAAAATCAAAAGAAGTAAAATTAATTAAAGAAGTAAAACCGTATTTTGATGCGTTTAGAGAATTGTTATTATCAGGTGTTTACTATATTGATTCGTTTGGTGCATTAGAAGAAGGTCAAAAAGAAATTGGATTAAAATTGTATGATAAGGCACGATATTATAATGAAAAATACGCATATCATTCAATTGATGCTGACCCTAAATCAAATAGATTTATGAAAAAATCAGAAACATCAACACTTAGAATCAATCCTATTATCACAAGATTAAAAGAGTATTTGGATAAGATTTTTGCAAAAAGAAGTAATCTTTCGCATGCAGAAAAAATATTTTATAGAGGTTTAGATAATTCGAAATCATATAGAATTCCTGCGTTGTTGGAAACTAAAGAAGGTACATTGCTTGCATTTGCGGATAAGAGAAATGAACACCAATATGATTGGGGAAATATAGACCTTGTGGTAAGAAGAAAAGAAAAGGGACAAAAAGTATTTTCAAAAAATTTAGTTATTATAGATCCTGTAGATCAGGATGGTGGAGAAATGCCACCATATGTAACATGGCCTGTAGATTTGGATATAGGGGATAAATCTGCATTTACAATTGATCCGGTTGTATTGCAGTCAAATTCCGGTAAAATATTTGCATTTGTAACTGCATTTCCACAATCAAAAGGATTTTTCTCAATTAGAGAATCCGGAAACGGTTACGTAGAAGTTGAAGGCAATAAATATCTAGAATTATTTGATAAAGAAGAAAACAGATATTATGTAAAAGATTCTAAAGTTTATACACTTAAAGGAGAACTAACAGAATTTACAGTTAAAAAAGATGAAATTCAGCCATTTCATGAGAACGGAGATTTATATAAGGGTAGTGTAAAAGTTGGAAATATATTTTTGATGAATAGTGAATTATTTATACAGCAAACTTCACATATTTTGATGACCTATTCTGAAGATGATGGAAAAACGTGGTCATATCCTATTGATTTAAATCCGCAAGTTAAAGAATCATGGATGAAATTTATGGGGGTTGCACCCGGAAGAGGAATAACATTAAAATCTGGCAGGATTATATTTCCTGCATATTTCACAAATGAGTATACAAGACAAAATACGTGTTTAGTTTATTCTGATGATGATGGTAAAACATGGCATAGAAGTCAATCAGTTAATGAAAATAGAAAAATTGAAGATGAAATATTAAATGATAAAGAAGAATATAATTATTTTTATCAAACCAGCGAATCACAACTTGTACAGTTAGATAATGGAGATATCAAAGTATTTGTTAGAAATCAATTCCATGGAAAACCTGTACACATTCAAATTGCAACAAGTAAGGATAATGGTGAAACATTTGAATCCGAATTGGTAGATGTAAATTTTGAATCGCAATCAAATTGTCAATTGTCGGTGGTACATACACATTATCAAGATAAAGAGTACGTATTGGTTTCATCGCCATCATCAGCTCATTCAAACGAAAGATTCAATGGAAGAATATATATCGGGGAAGTTAGTGATACTGGAGAAATTAACTTTGTAAATTCAAAATATATTTCATTTGGAATGTTTTGGTATTCATCAATGGAAAAATTTGGTGATAAATTTGCGATTATGTATGAGGGTGGTGACAGCTTGATGCATAATGATATGGATATAATGTATAGAGAATTTAATTGGGAATATCTATTAGAAAATGAAGAAACATTAAGATATGAAATTTATCCTGTACCAAAACATTTAGAATACAGATACAGATCGACCTATTTAAATAAAACATTTGAATTAAACTTTGGGGAAGGTATCTCGGATTATAATAAATTAAAGTTAAATGAGATTATAGACGAATTAAATTTTGATGTTACAGAAGATTCATCAATAAAAGTAAACTTAAAATTAGATGAAAGTTTAGAAAAATTTGATCAATACACAATTGAAATAGAAGAAAATATAATTAATATTTCCGCACAAAGTAATGACGCATTGTATTATTCATATATGACACTTTTACAAATATTTGAACAAAATTCTAAATTTGTAAGAAATTTATATATAAATGATTACGCTACTCAAAAAATTAGAGGAACAATTGAAGGGTACTATGGAATACCTTATTCAACAGAGCTTCGTAAGGATGTGATGGAATTTTCATCAAAAATAAAAGCAAATGTATTTATATATGCTCCAAAAGATGACCCATATCACAGAGAAAAATGGTTTGAACCATATCCTGCAAAGGAACTTGAAGATTTTAAAATGTTGGGAGAATTGGGAAATAAAATTAAAACAAGATTTGTTTGGACGATTTCACCATTTAAAAAAGAATGCAATCCAATTAATGAGGAATCATTTGAAGAAAATATTAAATTATTACTTGCAAAATTGGATCAGGTTTATGAAATAGGTTTAAGACAATTTGGAGTTTTAGGTGACGATGTGGGAGCATTACCTAAAGAAGTTGTTGTTAAAGTAATGAACAGAGTTAATGAATGGGCTAAGTCCAAAAAAGATAAAATTTATGATTTTGTATTTGTGCCGGAAGGGTATGTATTAGCTGATTGGGGATTTAGACCTGATGAACTGGATTTGTATTCAAGTGAGTTTCCTGATAATGTCCAAATAATGTTTACAGGTGATAATACTTGTGCACCAATTACACAAAAATCAGTTATAGATTTTAAAAATAGAGAAATAAAGCGTGGAGAAAGAAGAGATCCTCTATTTTGGTTAAATTGGCCGGTAAATGATATTGATAGAACCTCATATAGAAGATTATTTATGGGTAAAGGAGAAATGCTTGAACCCGGCACAAAAGGACTTGTAGGTTCACTTACAAATCCATTAGAAGAAGGGTACGCATCACTTGTTGCATTATTTGCAATAGCTGACTATTCTTGGAATACAGAAGATTTTTATGCACAAAAATCATGGGAGGCGTCATTTAAGTATATTGATGAAAATGTTTCAGATGAACTTTATGAAATTTGCAAGCACATGTCAAATACAGATGCATCAGGCACAAATTCTGATAACGGTGGTATATCTAATTTAGAAGAATCAGAAGAATTAAAAACATTTATCGAAAACTTTGAAGAAACATTTGAATCCGATAATATTTTTGAATACAGATATAATTTATATAAATTAAAGAGAGAATATTTTAATATATATGAATCTATAGAAAAATATTACAAAAATTTCTCAAATTCAAAATTAGCAGTTCAAATTAAGCCTTATGTATTGAATTTAAGGGATAAATCAAAAGCTGCATTTAATTTTATTTTTGCAATAGAATTAATCAAAAAGAATGAATTAGAAAAAGCAAAAGAAAAATTTGAAATAGGTAAGAAATTACTGGAAGATAGCAAAAAGTATGAAGTATTTACAAAAACATCAGAGTTTCCTGCTAAAAATTTAAAGGCGGTGTCAGGCACTTACAGAATTGATAAAAACATTGCTCAAATTGTTGAATTTTTGACAAAAACTCTTAAATAGCTAAATTATAAAGATGAAATTATTTTCATAAAATAATTTCATCTTTACTGTTTTATGAATATATCTTCAAAAATTTGCTATCGTTGTCAAAATTTATTTTTTGTAATAGAATATATATGAAAGTGAAAAATTTAGGAGGAACTATGGCAACACTTAATTTAAAAAATATTGATAAAGTGTATGATAATGGATTCCAAGCGGTACACAATTTTAATTTAGATATTGCAGATAAGGAATTTATTGTATTTGTTGGACCATCCGGTTGCGGAAAATCAACAACATTACGTATGATAGCAGGATTGGAGGATATTTCTGCTGGAGAGTTATATATTAATGATAGACTTGTAAATAATATGCCACCAAAAGATAGAAATATTGCGATGGTATTTCAATCATATGCTTTATATCCACATATGTCAGTTTATGACAATTTAGCATTTGGGTTAAAACTAAAAAAAATACCTAAAAATGATATAGATAGAATGGTTAAAGAGGCTGCAAGGATTCTTGAAATTGAAGAATTATTAGATAGAAAACCAAAGCAATTATCCGGTGGACAAAGACAAAGGGTAGCTTTGGGAAGAGCTATTGTAAGAAAAGCAGATGTATTTTTAATGGATGAACCATTATCAAACTTAGATGCTAAATTGAGAATTCAAATGAGATCCGAGTTGATAAAATTGCATAGAAGAATGGAAACAACAACAATTTACGTAACACACGACCAAACTGAAGCTATGACAATGGCATCAAGAATTGTTGTTATGAGTAAAGGTTACGTTCAACAAATTGGTACACCAAAAGAAATATATAGTAAACCGGCAAATAAATTTGTTGCCAGCTTTATAGGATCACCTGCTATGAACTTCTTTAGTGGTAAAATTGAAAATGGAAGATTTGTTGCAAATGATTTAGACGTATATTTACCAAAGGGACATGAAGATGTAATTAAAAAATACGAAGGCAAATCAGTTACATTAGGTATCAGACCTGAAGAGTTAAGACTTGTAGATTTTGATAAAGAAGAATTTACAGAAACTGCACACATGAAGATGCATGTAGAAGTTTCAGAATTACTTGGACATGAATATATTTTACACGGTAGTATTTCCGGGCAAAAAGCTGTTTCAAAGATTAATGTTGACGTTGATAAATTTGATGAATCAAGAATAGAATATGATATTAAAGTTGATGCTTCAAAGATTACATTATTTGATGATGAAACAGAGGAAAGTTTATTTTAATGAATTATAATAGAATGTTTGAATGGCTATATGCTTTTTCTGAAAAAATATTAGCATATTTGATAAATATATTTTATACATTTATCTTGACTTTGCCTTTGATTTTAGTTGGTCTATTTATAAAAGGAGGAAATATAATAAAGTTTCCGATTTTATTTATTCCGTTAGTAACTTTATATTTTATGGCAATAAAATCATTAACATATGCAATTTATAAGATTATATTTAAAAATGAATTATATTATAAACCTTTTTTTCTTAAATCATTAAGGGAAAATTTTATTAAAAATTATTTTTACTATTTTGTAGCAGTTTCACTATTATATTTTGGACTTAATAGTACATATGTCATGATAGTAAAAGTAAATACTATGTTTTGGATATTATTTGCATTGATTATAATGATGATACTACCTAATATAATTTACTCGACTATACAATTTGCATTATATGAAACAAAGTCAATAAGAGAAACAATAAATAATTCATTTTTGCTTTCGGCAATGTATGGAATAATTACGGTAGCTATGGTATTTATTTTTATTTGGATGGCATATCATTTTCCAAAATATCCATTTAAAATAATAGCGATTGGTATTCCGATATATTCATTAATATTAGCTTATATTCATAAGTTAATTCTAAGTAAATTAAATAAAAAATAAGAGGGAAAAATGAAAAAGAACAATAAAATAAATAAAGATTCTCGTAAGAGAAGTTTACAATTAGCGTGGTTTACAGTCCCTGGTTTGATTTGGTTAATTGTATTCTGCTATTTACCAATGTTTGGTTTAGTAGTTGCATTTAAGGATTACAAAAATTATGACGGAAATTTCTTTACAAGTCTATTTAAGAGTGAATGGACATTAAAGAACTTTGAATTTTTCTTTAAAACAAGTGATGCATGGCTAGTTACAAAAAATACATTGATGTACAACATGGTATTTATTACATTGAATATTGTTGTTCCTTTAATCGTAGCTATAATGTTACACGAACTTTTAAATAAGAGAATGGCAAAAGCCTATCAAACTGCAACATTTTTACCATACTTTTTATCATGGATAGTTATATCCTATTCAGTATATGCAATGTTACAAAATGATACAGGGCTATTTAACCAAATACGAAGAATGTTTGGACTTGAAGGAATTGATTGGTATAGACAGCCGGGATATTGGCCTTTCTTCTATATATTCTTACATACGTGGAAAGGGCTGGGATATAATACGGTTATATATTTAGCGGCATTATCAGGAATTGATAAATCTTTATATGAAGCTGCTTCAATTGACGGTGCAAGTAAATTGCAACAAGCAAAGCATATTACTATACCTTTATTAAGACCTGTTATAATTATTATATTTATATTATCATTAGGTGGTATCTTCAGATCAGACTTCGGGCTATTCTTCCACATACCAAACAGTGGTGGTGGAGCTGCTTCATTAAGAAATGTTTCAGAAGTTATCGATACTTATATATATAAATTACTGATGAACAGCCAAAACATAAAACAATCGTCGGCTATAGGATTTTTCCAATCCGTAATAGGATTTATTTTAGTATTTACAGCTAATAAGATTGTTAAGAGATTTGACCCTGAAAGAGCAATTTATTAGAAGGAGGAGGACAAAATGGCAAAAAAGAAATTAAAATCAAGTATAGCTATTTCTGGTGGAACAAATATTTTATTTAATATTTTATTATTCCTGATTGCAGCTATGTGTATCTTCCCGTTACTATATGTATTTTCAATATCTATAAGTACAAAAGAATCAATTGCACAATATGGTTATCAAATTATTCCTAAGGAAATTTCATTGGCTTCATATAAACAAATTCTTGGAAATGGTAGTTCTATATTAAATGCATTTAAGAATTCGGTAATATTAACAATAGTTGGTACAATCTTAGGTACATTTACAATAATTACTTATGCTTATGCGATGTCAAGAAATGACTTCTTGTATAGAAGATTTTTCAATACAATTGCATTTATTCCTATGTTATTTGGTGGTGGTATGGTTGCCAGCTACATTGTTATGGTAAATATTTTAGGATTAAAAAATACACCATTAGCACTTTTATTACCACTATTATTTAATACTTTCTATTTGGTAATTATGAGAACATTTTTCCAAACAAGTGTTCCATTTGCTTTGATTGAAGCAGCAATGGTTGATGGGGCAAATGAGTTTGATATTTTCTTCAAAATTGTTTTACCTATTTCATTACCCGGTATCGCTACAATATCACTATTCTTAACATTAGCATACTGGAATGATTGGTTTAATGCTATGATTTATTTAGATGATACATTTTCACCATATTCAACATTACAATATATGTTAATTAAAATTCAGAGAACACTGGAAGTTGTTATATTAAAAAGCTCACACATGGGACCTGCTGCTATGGAAGCATTGAAATCATTACCGACTGACGGTATTAGAATGGCGATAGTTGTAGTAACTACATTCCCAATAGCTTTATCATATCCATTCTTCCAAAGATACTTTGTACAAGGATTAACATTAGGAGCAGTTAAAGAATAATTATATAAAATTTTATATGTGAAATCGTATTAAGAATATGATTTCACATTTTTTATTTTCTGAAAAATAAATTTATAAAAAATGCTTAAATGAATTAATTACAAAAAAGATTTTAAGAAATTGTAATAATTATAATTTATAAAAAAAATTTGAATATGAGATATCCCGTATAATAGTTGAGTTTAAGAAGTTTAGTTAGCTTATACACTGGTTACATAAAAGTTACATTATGAAAATATAATCATTTTTTTATAAAAAAAAGATTTAAAAAAGAAAACTTAATCTTTATATATGAATTCGTTGTCAAAAGATAGTTTTCATAGTAGAATATATTTGTAAGTAAGAGTTAACACTCTTCTAAACAAGATAAATATATTTTATATATTAGGAGGAAAATATATATGAAAAAAATTATAGCTTCATTATTAGCTTTAGTTTTAGTTTTTGGTTTGGTAGCATGTGGCCAAAAGAAGAAAGAAACTAAGCAGGGAGAAAAGAAAGAAAAACCAACTATTACATATTTGGTACACGCTTCAGGAAAAGACAAGGATAAAGTTGCTCAAAAAATTAACGAAAGATTAGCAGAATTAAAAGCTAATTACAAAATTAAATTTATGGCATTTTCATGGGGAGACTATGAAACAAAGATTGGTTTATTAGCTAGAGGTGCTGATAAAGAAAAATTTGATTTAGCTACAACAGCTTCATGGTTAGGACCTTTCAAAACATTGGTTGCTGATAAAACATTATTGGATTTAAATCCATATTTAGAAAAAAATGCTCCAAAACTGGCAAAATCTTTAACAGCTGCTCAAAAAGCAGGGGCTTCAATTGATGGAAAATTATATGGTATCCAAACAATTATTGATAAAGCTCCAATGGCAAGAGATATGTTTATTTGGAATGTAAAAGAATTAGAAAAAATAGGTAAGAAACCGGAAGATGTAAAGAATATTACTGACGTTAAAGGATTAGAACCTATATTAAAAGCTTATAAAGAAAAATTCCCAGAAAAAACACCAATGAGAGGTGACGTATGGGCAGAAAGAAGATTAAATAACTTCATCAGAACAAAATCAGACGGCACATATACAGTAGAAAATTACTTAACATCACCTGAGTTAAAAGCAAAATTTGAATTAGTTGCAAAATATAGAGATGCAGGATACTTAGGAAAAGAATCAGGTACAGAAAATAATCCATTAAAAGAAACACAAAAACAACCAGATCAATGGTTAGTATCAAGAGGTGAAGGAGAACCTGGTTCAGAAGCAACATGGACAGATCAAAATAAAACACCTGTAGTAGCAGTTCCAATTGCAGAAGATAATATCTTATACAATGACAATATACAAGGTAAATTAACATCTGTTTATGCACATACAAATCATGCAGCAGAAGCAGTAAACTTTATAGAATTAGCAAGATTTGATGAAAAAATCCAAAACCTATTGGCATGGGGTATTGAAGGTACACACTACAACGTTAAAGACGGTAGAGCAGTTCCTGTTGATAAACAAGAAGGATGGAACCCATGGAGAAATCAATGGTCAAATGACGTAAGAATCCCAGAACCAACAGGTGCAGATATTAATTCACCTGAGTTAAAAGCAAAGATAGATGCATATGTAAAACCAATTGTGCCTTCTGTTGACTTAGGATTTAACCCAAGTGAAGGTCTACAAACAAAAATTGACAATGTTTTAGCTGCAAGAGACGGTATTGTTGATTTACAAAATGGTAGAATGAATGTTTATGATGAGTTTGTAAAACGTGTTAAAGCTGCCGGAGCAGATGAAGTTGTTAAAGAATTAAAAGCTGAATTTGATGCTTGGTATGCAAAAAATCATAAATAAGATTTGAAAAATATTAGAGGATGGGGTATTTCCCATCCTTTTTTCTTTGGAGAAGATATGAAAATAAATGAAATAAAAAATATAATTGAAAATCGAGATGATTATATCAAATTCAAAAATTCAAAATATGATTTTTTTAAAGAAGATTCAGAATATATAAATGTTCATTTTTCAAATACAAATACAATTGAAAATCCATATAAGCATATAATGCTGAATGTAGAAAATAAAAATAGATACACAATAGATGGAAATGAAGCCGAATTAGTTTTTCATGGCGATGTAAATACATTTTTAATTAAAAATTGTTGCGATATAACAATAAAAAATTTAACTATTGATTATTATAATCCTACATCAATAGAGCTATATGTTAAAAATATAAATGAACAGTTAAACTATGTTGATTTTATTATTCCTAAAGCATTTAATTATTATTTAGAAGAAAATGATATAATTTGGACTTCAGAAAAAAATGAGAATCACTATTATTGGATGGGGAAAAATCAATTTAAATCATATGCGGTAACAATTTTTGATCTAAAAAATAAATATTGTAAAAGAATGGATATAAATGACGGACCTTTAATTAATCATATTTCAATTGAAAAACTTAGTGACGGTGTAAGAGTTTTTTACAAAAAGATACCAAAATCTGTAAAAAAAGATTATATGATATGCTTAAATGAGTCTTATGATAGAAATAATGCCGGTTTTTCAATTATAGAATCAAAAAATATAAAATTTGAAAATGTTAGTTTCAATTATTTACATGGTTTTGGGCTTTTAATTCAAATGTCAGAAAATGTGATTTTTGAAAATTGTAAATTTATGGGAAATGAAAAACATATTGTATCAAGTTTTGCTGATTCCATTCACGTTTCGGGATTAAAAGGTAAAATTGAAATTAAAAATTGTATTTTTGATTCGTCCCTAGATGATTCAATCAATATACATGGTACATATGTGAGAGTGGAAGAGGTTGAAAAAAACAAAGCTATTATGAGATATGTACACCATCAACAAGGGGGATTTAAGCAATTTTTTGTTGGAAATGAAGTGGAATTTTTTAACAGGGAAACCTTAGAAAAAGTTGAAAATAAGTCCTATAGAGTTATTGATGTAACTAATCCCGGAGAATATTCAAATAATTTGCAATATATGGAAGTTTATTTTGATAAAGACTTACCTGATTATTTAAATGATAAAATTGATAATGAAGGTAAATATGTAGCAGAAAATATAACTTATACTCCGGAGGTTTTAATAGAAAATAATAAATTTTCAAATGTTCCATCCAGAGCTTTACTATGTACTACCAGAAAAAAAACAGTAATAAGAAACAATATATTTGAAAATATTACTATGGCTTCAATATACTTATCAAATGATGCTAATGAATGGTATGAATCGGGAAAAATTGAAAATATGATTATAGAAAATAATGTTTTTAAATATAATAAAGAATTTTTGAAATTAAATGATACTAAATCAATTTGGATAGAGCCGATATTGAAAAATGAAAACAAAGAAGTATCTATTCATAAAAATATAAAAATAATAAATAATAAATTTGAAATTGAAAAAGAAAAAGCGGTGATTTTTAAAAATACTTCCAATATTTTTATTGATAAAAACATATATCAGAATTGAACTTATTTTCAAAAAAATTGTATGTAAGCTGTAACTATTAAATATCCAGTCATTATTGTTAAATACTTGTGTTTAGATAGTTTTGATTGTAAAATTATATTAGATAAAGATATATTTAGTTTAGGAGGATAGATGAAAAAAATAGTTCATGTGGTATCACATTCTCACTGGGATAGAGAATGGTATATGCCCCTAGTTAGCCATCAGATGAGGCTTGTAGATCTTATTGACGGGATTATAGAAGCTTCGAAAGACAATAAATTTATCTCATTTCAAATGGATGGACATTATTTACCAATAGAAGACTATTTAGCGATTAGACCGGAAAATAGAGATGTTGTCTATAGATTAATAAAAGAAGGCAAGATTATAATTGGACCTTGGTACATTCTTCAAGATTCATTTTTAACCTCCGGAGAATCAAATGTTAGAAACCTTGAAATCGGTATGAAAAAGTCTGAAGAACTGGGCGTGCCTGCAAAAATTGGATATTTCCCGGATACATTTGGAAATATAGGTCAAGCACCACAAATTCTAAAAAAAGCAGGCATTAACAATGCATATTTTGGTAGAGGTGTAAAAGCTACCGGTTTTGCTAATGTAGTTTTTGAAGATTATACATCAAGTAGTTCTGAAATGTATTGGCAATCACCGGATGGGTCAAAAGTTTTAGGTATATTATTTGCGAACTGGTATTGTAATGGAGTGGATATTCCTTATGAAACTGAATTGATGAAAAAATATCTCGATAAGAAAATTGAGGATATGGAAAAATATGCCTCAACAAGACATTTATTATTGATGAATGGTTGCGATCATTCTCCTGTACAAAAAAATATTGGGGAAATTATCGAAAAAGCAAATACACTATATGAAGATTATGAATTCATACATTCAAACTTAGATAATTACTATGAATCGGTTGCATCGGAAGTAGACGGTTCAAAACTATCAGTAATTAAGGGCGAACTAAGATCTCAAACTACAAATGGTTGGGGGACATTGCAAGGAACTTCATCATCAAGATATAGATTAAAAAATTACAATAAAATTATTGAAATGAGATTAGAAGAAGTTGTTCAGCCACTTTATACAATGTTGTTTGATAAAGAAAAATATCCTGTAGATAAAATTGATTATGTTTATAGGACATTATTTACAAATCATCCACATGATAGCATTTGTGGTTGCTCGGTAGATTCTGTGCATGATGGAAATATAAGAAGATTTAAGACTTGTGTTGAAGGCTTGGATTATCTTGAAAATCAGGCAAAGAAATATTTGAGTGAAAATATTAAAAATGATTATAAGGAAGAACATGTGTTTACAGTTATAAATACTACACCTTATCATCAAAGAAAAGAAGCAACTATCGAAATAGAATATGCTAAGAGATATTTTTCAGGATTTGAATATTTGAAATTTACTCAAGAAATGAAAAAAGAAAGAATCCCTAATTTAAGAGTTGTTGATGATTATGTCGAATATGACACATATGTAAAAGATTTGGGAGTGTTATTTGATTATGAATTACCGGATAATCAATTTAGAAGAGGATACTTTACAAGAAAAATTCAAGTTAAGTTTGTTACGGAGTTAGATCCTTTTGAAAGAAGAATATTCAGATTGGTACCTAAGGAAGATTATATTGGAAAACCAAATATGATTGACACTAGAGAAGTTGATACAAATATTTTGAATTTGAAGATTGAAGACAATGCAACATTAACAATAACTGACAAGCGAAACAATAAAGTATATAAAAATGTATTCATGATTGAAGATAGTGGAGATATCGGAAATGAATATATTTATAGACAATCCGGAGATAAAAAGGTAATTAAGAGTTCAACTTTAGTTGACTACTCAGTTGAAGAGTTGACAACTAAACTTTATGAAATAAAGATGACTGAAAGAATCTCTGTGCCAAAAAGTGCATCACAACAATTATTAGATGAACAAAAATTGGTAATTTCAGTAGAAAATAGAACAGCTCCACGTTGTGATGAATATGTAGACATCTTAGTATATAAGAAAATTAAAATAGATAAGCTAAAGTCAACAATTACAGCTAAAATAAAATTTGAAAATACAGCTAAAGATCATAGAATGAGAATCTTAATTGATCACAATTTAGATACGGACAAAGTAAATGCTGAGTCTATATTTGAAGTTGTTTCAAGAGATGCTTATCCTCCAAAAACATGGGAAAATCCGGATTTTACTCAAAACTTTAACAGATTTGTGGAAATGCACGATAAAGATGGCGGATTTACAATATCTTCAGTTGGTGTTCAAGAATATGAGCAAACAGAAGATGGTTTAGCATTGACCTTGTTTAGAGCTGTTGGAGAAATGGGGGACTGGGGATACTTTCCAACACCTGATGCACAATGTCAAGAGTTTTTAAAATTTGAATTTCATTTAGATTTCTTCGTAAAGGATTATGTATCTTCATGGCAAAGGGCATTGGGAAATAGAGTGCCTTACTTTACAACACAAATTGCTAAAAATGAAGGTAAAATCGAAGCAAATACATCTTATGATATGAATTTAGGTTCAAATATTTTCTCTACATTGTACAGAAATGAAAAAGGAGAAAGGATTTTAAGAGTTTACAATCCTGATAAGATAACACATAGACTATATGTTCAAAATGGTGAAATATGTGATATTTTAGGACGTAAGTCGTTAAACGATGAATCCTTAAACAACAGTTTCTTAAATCCATATGAGATTAGAACAATTAAATGGGAGGATTAATGAAAAATATTGTAAATGAATTGATAGAATTTGTTGAAAACTCCACTTTGAGTACCAAACTTAAAGCAATGTTTAAAAATGCAATTCAAAATACATTCACAACTACCATTAAAATTACAGATAGAGAAGATGCCTTCGTTTTAACAGGAGATATACCTGCTATGTGGCTTAGGGATTCAAGTGCACAAATCAGACCTTTGTTTTATATTGAATCTAACGAAGCTGATGAACTGATTAAAAAAGTAATAAAAAGACAATGGTTCTGCATTGAAAAAGACACATATGCAAATGCTTTTAATGAAACGGGGGATGATTCAAAATGGACACATGATGATATAACCGATTTTGATAGCCCGTGGGTATGGGAAAGAAAGTACGAATTGGATTCGATAGCATATATGTTCCAATTACTTCACATGTATTATGAAAAAACAAAAGATGCATCTATTATTGATAATCACATAGCAAAATGGATGGAAGTTTTAGTGGATCAATTAATACTCGAACAAAATCATGAAAATTCGCCATACAGATTTGAAAGACCAAATCCATGGGCTCCAAGTGATTCATTAAGAAAATCAAATATGGGTACGCCGGTAGGATTTACAGGCATGTCATGGTCAGGATTTAGACCAAGTGATGATTCATGCGAATTACAGTATTTAATTCCTGCTAATGCATTTACAGTTGTTTCATTAAATAAGACGGTAGAAATGTTGGAAGAAATTAATTTTAAAAATACTGAATTAATTGAGAAAATGAAAAAGCTTTCGAGTGAAATTAATGATGGCATCAAAAAATATGGCATGATGAAAAATGAAAAATTTGGTGAAATATTTGCTTATGAAGTCGACGGTCTTGGAAATCAATTATTTATGGATGATGCTAATGTTCCGAGTTTATTGTCATTACCTTATTTAGGATATATATCAAAAAATGATGACATATATCTAAATACAAGAAAAGCTGTACTTTCAGAATTGAATCCATATTTTTATGAAGGAAAAGCTGCCAAAGGCGTGGGTTCACCACATACACCGGAAAGATACATTTGGCATATTGCTTTATCAATTCAATTAATGACATCAACAGATAAAGAAGAAATTGAACAAATATTAAGATGGTTTGAGACAACTGATGCAGATACAAATCTGTTACATGAAGGATTTGATGTAGATGATCCGTCTAAGTTTACAAGAGAGTGGTTCTCATGGTCAAATTCAATGTTTTGTGAAGCGATTTTAACATATTTGGGCAAAAAGATTATTAGAAAATAAAGAAATAAAAAATACTAAAAGGGTTTAATCCCTTTTAGTATATATTTCACAAATTATATCAATGTATATTAATATTGGTAACATTTTAGATATGGAATATTCATAAGTAGAATATCCAGGGGTTTTAAGTAAATAATCAGAATAATTTTTTAATGAAGAATTAACATTTCCGGATATGGAGAAAATTGTAGCATTGCGATTTTTTGCATTTTCACAAGCTTCCAATATGTGAGTATTTTCACCGGAAAGTGAAATACATATTAATAAGTCATTTTCGGATAAATTATTTGAAAGAATGTTAATTCCATATGGTTCTTTAGCGTAGTCAAGATTGTTTAATCCGATTTCGCCTAATTTAAACATCATTTCATTTGCAATTAAACCGCTAGAGCCTATGCCGACTATTACTATTCTGTGGAATTTATCTAAATTATGAATTAATTCTACAACATTTTTATCAAATTCTTTAATATCATTAATTACAGAGGTATAAATTTTCTGTGTTTGATATTTTTCGGGTTCTTGAATATTTTGAAGAGCAAATTTAAGCTCATTAAAACCATCAAAACCTAGTTTTTTAGCAAATCTAGTGATTGTAGAATTTGAAATGTAGAATGTTTTAGATAATTCGCTTATATAAGAATCAAAAATTTCAATATTACTTTCTCCAAGTCTATCAAGAAATTCTTGTTCTAAATGGGAAAGTTTAATGGATTTTTTTGAAATAAGATTTTTTATAAACTTATATGATTTATTCATTTTATCACCTCATTATGAGTACAATTAATCGTATACAAGTATAATTATATCATAGCATAAGAAAAAAATGTAGGAGAATTTTATGTATTTAATATTTGATATTGGTGGGTCGTCTACTAAAATAGGAATTATAAAAGACAAAGAAATAATAAAAAAGTATTCTATTGAGAGAAAAGAAACTCTTAAGGAATTTTTATCAATGCTTGAAGAACAAGTGGAAAAAAATATTAGCACATATAATATAAAAGGAGTCGGATTTAGCAGTCCCGGAACAGTTGATTCAAAAACAGGTAATATTTATGGTTTGAGTGCTATAGATTATATTCATAAATATAATTTTGCAAAGCATATACAAGATAAGTTTAAATTGCCTGTGGCGATAGAAAATGATGCAAATTGTGCTGCATTAGCTCAAATGTTTATGGATGAACCAAAAGAAAAAGATATTGCATTTGTAATTGTGGGAACAGGAATTGGCGGAGCAATTATAAAAAATAAACAGATTATTAGAGGGCGTAGACTTGAAGCCGGAGAATTTGGCTATATGTTATTAAAAAATATAGAAGGAGAATATACAAATTTTTCAAGGCTTGCTACAATTCCAAATGTAGTATCTAGGATTAAAGAAAAATATAATATAGTTGAAAAACCTCATATTGTATTAGAAAAATATTTTAATAAAGTAGAACCATTTTATAGTGAAGTTAAAAATATGTTTCAATATATGTGTATGGGATTGTACAATATTCAATATATATATGACCCTCAGGTTATATATATTGGCGGCGGTATTTCACAATCTGAAAAATACATAAGAGAACTTAAAAAATTTTTACGACAAGAGCCATTTAATTTAGCCTACATAAATATCAGACCGGTAACATTTTATAATGACAATAATTTATATGGAGCATATTCAAACTTATTAAAATCAATAGAAAAAGGAGTAAGATTATGAAATCAATAGGTGTAGATATTGGTGGAACAAGTGCCAGAGTTGCACTGTTTGATGAAAATTTTAATATTATTTCAAAACAAATTACACAGACAGGTGACAAGGAATTTGATGATATTATAGATGAAATATCTGAAATGATTAATAAAGTTGACCCTGACCGTTTAACAAAAGTTGTAGGGATTTGTTCTCCCGGACCTTTAGACAAAGATTTGGGTATGATTTTGGATGCTCCCAATTTACCAAAATGGAGAAACAAGCCATTTTTAAGGCTAATAGAAGAAAAAACAAATAGAAAAGCATTTTTAACAAATGATGCCAATGCTGCGGCAATGGCACAAGCGGTAGGAGATAATAGAGAAACTATAGTTTTCATGACAGTAAGCACCGGAGTAGGTGGAGGCATAGTCTATAAAGGTGAGCTTATGGAAGGAAAAAAAGTATATGCCGGTGAATTTGGATTGATGATAATTTCTGATGATGATAGAAATCATAGTCAATTATATGCGGGGACATTAGAAAGCCTATGCTCCGGTACTGCATTATCAAAAAAAGCTACACAAGTATATAAAACAGATATTTCTACAAAAGAATTATTTGAAAAATATGCTGAAAATGATGAAAAAGCGGTAGAAATCATAGATCAATGGACAGAATATTTCTCAAGAGCTATAGCAAATTTATTACAAATAATAGAACCTGAAATTTTCTATTTAGGGGGGTCGGTAATCACAAAAAATCAATTTTTGATTGATAAGGTAATAGAGGCTACAAAAAATAAAGTTTATGAAGGCTTAAAAAATAGAATATTTATTGAAGTTGCAAAATTTGGCGATGATGCCGGATTGGTGGGTGCTGCAAAAAATGGACTAAATAATTTTAATGGAGGAAATAATGATTAAATTTCCTGAAGGATTTTACTTTGGGTCGGCTACATCAGCTACACAAAGTGAAGGAAGAGTTGAAGGTGATGGAAAAGGAGATAATATTTGGGATTTGTGGTTTGAAAAAGAATCATATAAATTTCACAATCAAATCGGTCCATCAAAAACAAGCTCTTTTTATGAAAATTATAAAGAAGATATAAAATTATTAAAGGCTACAGGACAAAATTCATTCCGCACATCCATAAGTTGGTCCAGACTTTTTCCAAAAGGATATGGGGAAATTAATCAAAAATCTGTTGAATTTTACAAGGACGTATTTAAGAGAATTAAAGATGAGGGCCTGACCCTATTTATAAATCTATATCATTTTGATATGCCGGTAGAATTGCAAAATATTGGTGGATGGGAAAACAGAGATGTTGTTGAACATTATGCAAATTTTGCAAAAACTGCATTTGAGCTATTTGGAGAATACGTTGATAGATGGTTTACATTTAATGAACCAATTGTCCATGTTGAATGCGGCTATTTGTTGCAATATCACTATCCCCTGGAAGTTAGTCCTGAAAAAGCAATATTAGTTGGATTTCATACACAACTTGCAAGTGCAAGAGCAATTGAAGAATTTAAAAAACTAAATTTAACATCTAAAATCGGTATTGTATTAAATTTAACACCTGCTATTCCCAGATCACAACATCCAAAAGATCTAGAAGCAGCAAAATATGCAGAAATGTTTGCAATAAGATCATTTTTAGATCCTTCCATCAAAGGCACATTTCAACCCGAATTGATTGACCTTTTAAGACAATACAATTTATTACCAACAGTCGATAAACAGGATTTAAAAATCATCAAAAATAATACAATTGATTTCTTAGGCGTAAATTACTATCAACCACTAAGAGTAAAAGCTGTTCAATATGAAATTAAAAAAGATGCAATATTTTTTCCAACAAACTTCTACGAACCCTATGAAATGCCGGGCAGAAGAATCAATCCCCACAGAGGTTGGGAAATAGACCCTTCAGTTGTCTACAATATAGCCATGTATATTAAGGATAATTATAACAATATAGAATGGATAATGTCCGAAAATGGCATGGGGGTCGAAGGTGAAGAAAAATTCAAGGTTAATGGTCAAATTCAAGATGATTACAGAATAGAATTTATCAAAGAACACCTAACATATCTACACAAAGCGATAGAAGAAGGAGCAAATTGTATAGGTTACCATGTTTGGACCTTCATCGATTGTTGGTCATGGCTAAATTCATATAAAAACAGATACGGATTAGTTGAATTAAACCTTGAAACAGGAGAAAGAACAATCAAAAAATCCGGCCATTGGTATAAGAAATTAGTTGAAAATAACGGATTTTAATTAAAAATTAAGCCGTGCAGGGCTTGGAACTTATCAACCAAAACTTGCACGGCTTGTTGTTATATATCTAAGGATATTCTTTATAGGTAATGTGGGTCGCCGTGCTCATGTATAATGAATATTTCTTTGATTTACAGGTAAAGCCTGTCCCACAAATTCATGTATATCAAATATTTGTACAATTTACAGGTAATGTGAGCTCGGCAGCCTTCGACAATTCATGTACTGCGATTATTTTTTAATATTACAGGTAATGTCACCCTTACAATTTCATGTATCTCAAATATTTTTACAATTTACAGGTAATGTGAGCTCGGCAGCCTTCGACAATTCATGTACTGCGATTATTTTTTAATATTACAGGTAATGTCACCCTTACAATTTCATGTATCTCATATATTTGTACAATTTACAGGTAATCTGAGTTCGGCATCCCTCGACAATTCATGTACTGTGATTATTTTTCAATATTACAGGTAATGGCTGCCCCGCAAATTCATGTATTTCAAATATTTTTACAATTTACAGGTAATGTGGCCCGCCTCGTACATGTATATTTGTTTTTATCGTTTGAGAAAATTGTACTTATTGATTAAATTTTTAACTAATAAATAATTTAAATTTTTATTTGAAGATTCAAAGGTTATAATTAATCTTTCTCCAAGATATATATTATTCATTTGATAGGATTCTATTTTATCGATAACACTTGAAACATAATTTAAGTTATCCATCATACCAAAATGTTCCCAATAAATTTCCTTACAAGTATCTTTATCTAAAAAAGTAAAATCCGGATTAATGCTTAAATTCTTTAAATTTAACGGTTTTTCATATTTGTATTCTAACCTGTTATCATAAAATATATCGGCTAATATCTTTTCACTTTTTGATCTAACCCTTTCGCCATTTTTAGCAATAATTATAAATTCATCAGTAATTGGTTTTGGAGTATAAGTTATATTTCTCCATTTCTTAAAAATTTGATTTTTTGTCATAGTTATTGGCGATATAAAATTTTGTTTAGGTTTAAGCGTATTTTCATATAAATTATCAAGAGCTGCATCATCAAAATTTTTATTAAAATATTCTAAAGCCTTTAAATTTTTTTTTACAATTTTATTAGCCTTATATAGATATTCTTTTTGTGCCAAAATTTGTATTTTATTTTTATCCGATTTATTTAAGTATATTCTTTTGAATTTATTAGATTCCGGATTTTTTATTCTAATATAATATTGATAACATCCTTTAGATAAGTAAGTTTGCAACGTGCCAGCAATATTAGGCAACTTGAATTTTCTGATTTGTTCACTAATAATTGTATATTTTGTAATTAAATCATTAATATATTTTTTTGTTAATTTCATAAATACCTCCATATACCTATTATTACATAAAATACACTAGAGTATACTGTCATTATTATTACAATATTTTTATATTTACCTGTATACATTTTAATTTTATTATTTACAGGTAAAAATTTTTATTCTACTCATGCAATTTCGATAAATTTTTTATTTATAGGTAAAATTTAAATAAAAAAATTTTAAAATTTAATAATCTTACCTGTAAATGAAAGAGAATTTTATTATACATGAATTGCCGAGTGTTGCCGAGCTCAGATTACCTGTAAATTGTACAAATATTTGATATACATGAATTTGCGAGGCAGCCATTACCTGTAATATTAAAAAATAATCGTAGTACATGAATTGTCGAAGGCTGCCGAGCTCAGATTACCTGTAAATTGTAAAAATATTTGAAATACATGAATTTGTGAGGCAGCCATTACCTGTAATATAAAAAAATAATTGCAGTACATGAATTGTCGAGTGTTGCCGAGCTCGCATTACCTGTAAAATGTAAAAATATTTGATATACATGAATTTGTGAGGCAGCCATTACCTGTAATATTAAAAAATAATCGCAGTACATGAATTGTCGAAGGCTGCCGAGTTCAGATTACCTGTAAATTGTAAAAATATTTGAAATACATGAATTTGTGAGGCAGCCATTACCTGTAATATTAAAAAATAATCGCAGTACATGAATTGTCGAGGGCAGCCAAGCTCGCATTACCTGTAAATTGTAAAAATATTTGAGATACATGAATTTGCGGGGCAGCCATTACCTGTAAATCAAAGAAATATTCATTATACATGAGCAAGGCGGATAGCATTACCTGTAAATTGTACAAATATTTGATATACATGAATTTGCGAGGCAGCCATTACCTGTAATATAAAAAAATAATTGCAGTACATGAATTACCGAGTGCTGCCGAGCTCAGATTACCTGTAAATTGTAAAAATATTTGATATACATGAATTTGCGGGGCAGGCATTACCTGTAAATCAAAAAAACATACAAATTACATGATTTGCTATTTTTAGATTTTAAAATTAATATATAATGTAAAATAAACTTGACTTTAAATGTAAAGTTTACTATACTTATTTTGTAAAATTAGCTTAACATTTTTATTTGATTTTAGAAACAAAAACCTCGCACATAAAATAGATTAAGGTTAAGAAATACAAAACTACGCAGATAAAAAATAAGGAGGGAGGATTTGAAAAATAGAATTTCAGAATTAAGGAAGAGCAGAAAACTTACTCAGGAAGAGTTGGCAAATGAGCTCGGCACTACGAGGCAGACAATTATTTCATTAGAAAATGGAAAATATACGGCATCGCTAGTTTTAGCATATAAAATTTCAAGATATTTTGGTATGACTATTGAGGAAGTATTTGATTTTAGCGAGGTGGATGAGTAACAAGTTGTAAAAATTTAAGGGGTTTATTTGATAAACAAATGCAGGATATCAAAAGTGGAGGAGTAACAAGTTGTAAAAATTTAAGAGGTTCATTTGATAAACAAATGCAGGATATCAAAAGTGGAGGAGCAACAAGTTGTAAAAGTTTAAGGGGTTTATTTGATAAACAAATGCAGGATATCAAAAGTGAGGAGTAATATGTTAGAAAAATTTAGAAAAAAGATAAAAAATAAGACAATTATTACTTCTGTAATATTGTTTTTTGCTGTAATTATGCTTGTGTTTAGTATAGTTTATTCAGGTAAAAACACTAATATGGAATCTGTAAGGGGATTTTTTACAGGAATGATTTTGGTGTTTATATTCTATATTTTAAGAAATATACAAGCATTGAGAAGTGAAGAAAAATTAAAAAAATTATATGCTAAATTAAATGATGAAAGAATAAAATATATTGGTAAAAAAACTTCAGAAACAACATTGATAATAATTTTAATAATATTGTCGTTTATGAGCATAGTATTTGCAACATTTAATATAGATTTTTCATTAAGAGAATCGTTGCTTGTTATTATTGGTGCGATTTATTTGATATATATTATGTCATACATATATTATAGTAAAAAGTATTAAAGGAGAGGTTACATGAGATTAGAACTAAAAAATATAAATAAAAGTTTTAATAAAAAACAAATTTTACATAATGTCAGTTTTTCTATTGAAAGCGGTAAGGCTATGGGATTTTTGGGTAGGAATGGTGCAGGAAAGACGACTACTATCAGAACACTTATGAATGTATTTAAGCCGGATAGCGGAGAATTTTTATTAGATGGAGAGCCATTTGATAGAAGAAAATATAAGATTGGATATTTGCCTGAAGAAAGAGGTATGTATCAAAAAATTAATATAATTGACCAACTTGTATATTTTGGGGAATTAAAAGGGATGAAATCTAAAGAGGCTAGAAAATCTGCATTACAATTATTGGAGAAAGTAGAGCTTAGTGAATATGCTAATAAGAAACTGGAAACATTGTCTAAGGGAAATCAGCAAAAAGTTCAGATTTTACAAGCGATAATTAATGACCCGGATATTGTAGTATTTGATGAGCCATTTAGCGGTTTGGATCCGGTAAATTCAATGGTATTAAAGGATATTATCTCAGAATTTATTAGAAAAAACAGGATAGTTATTTTTTCATCACATCAAATGAGTTATGTGGAGGAATTTTGTGATGATGTTACATTTATAAAACAAGGCAAAATAATTTTGTCTGATAATTTGGAAAGAATAAAGGCTGACAAGGGAAATGGAAAATATTTGATTGAATCAAATTCAAGTGAATTATTTGAAAAATTAAGTAAAATAAAGTCGATATCTATATTGGATGAAATAAAATCCGGATATATATTTGGATTAAATGAGGATATGGACACAAATCAAATTTTACAAGAAATTATTGAAAATAATATTGAAATTTTGAGGTTTGAACCATACAAGCCTAGTTTGGAAGAAATATTTATTGAATTAGATAAGGAAGTGTAATATGAGAGATATATTGACAGTATTTTTATTTGAAACAAAGCAAAAATTTAAGGAAAAAACATTTTTAATTTCTCTTTTAATATCGTGTGCGATATTTTTTGGTATAACATTTATACCTAAAATTACAAATTATATGGATTCGGGAAAAGCTTCAAATTCAAAGTTTGAAATAAATGAAAAATCATTGCCAAATGATAGTAAAAAAGATTTGGCATATTTTGCTAAAGAGGGAGTTGATAAGTCCGTTATTGATACACTTTCAAAAAGATATAATTTAATAAAGGTAAATAATGAGAATGAACTAAAAGAAAAAGTTAAAAAGGAAGAAGTTGCGGAGGGGATTTTATTAAAAGATAATATAAGTGCGAAACTTTATAAAAGCTCAAATAAAATTTCAGAAATTAGTAAAAGCAGTATAGGTACTATTAGGGCGTATTTAATAGAAGATATACTAAAGGAAAATTACAAATACAATATAGAATATAAGAAGCTGGGCATTGATGTTAATAAAATTATAGAAATTGATTCTGTCACTCCAAAAATTGAAATTGAATCATTTGGGAGAAACCCAATGTCGGGCACTATCTTGTCATATTTCAGTGTTATGTTTTTATATATGATAATAATGCTACACGGTTCACAAATTGCCACAAATGTAGCGAAAGAAAAAGAAACAAGGACAATGGAAATATTAATTACAAATGTTAAATCGTCAGCTTTGATACATGGAAAAGTATTTTCCGGAGTGTTTACAAGTTTTGTTAATTTAATTTTAACTATTTTATCTGCCGTAGTGGGATTAATGATAAATTTACACGATAAACCTGAAGTGTCAAACACTATAAAGACAATCATATCAGAAATAAAAACAACAGATATATTAGTTTTAGTGTTATTTACCGTAGTCGGTGTGACAATGTATTTCTATATATTTGCTGCTCTCGGCTCACTTGTTTCAAGATTGGATGAATTAAATCAAGCACTATCTCCGGTAATGATTTTAGTGATGTTTGCAACGTTTATACCTATGGGATTAATGACAAAACCTGATTCAACTATATTGAAAGTTGCATCATTTGTGCCATTTTCATCGCCGACTTCAATGCTTACAAGATCATTAGGAAGTAATGTAGCCTTATATCAAATTGCTTTGAGTTTTATTATATTGATAGTAACCACAGCGATTATGTCCATAATTTCCATTAAGATATATAGACAGGGGACACTAAATTATGGAAATAAAATGAATTTAATAAAAGCATTTAAATCAAAAATAGAATAATAAAATACATTTTTCAAGAAAACCCACCGGTGAGCTCCTTTCGTAAGTCATCACGAAACGAGCTCGCCGGTATTTTCATATAAAAAACTTCCATTAAATTATATTTTTATAAAATCACTATTAATTCCAACTGTATTTATATAACTTTTTTGTAAAAATAGGCATTTTTCGTCAAAAATTTTATTATATTTTAGAAAAAATTTACAAAAAATGAAAATAAAATATGAAAAAATAACTAATATATCTATAAAAAGAATTTTTTACTATTAAATCATTATTTGAGTAGTTACACTATATGTAGTGGTTAATATTGTATGAAATAGCTATATTTACACAAAAACTTTAAATTTAAAAAGGATTTTTTTAAAAATGAGGCATAAATATTTAATTTTATATTATAAAACTCATATTTTCAGTATATGCTATAAACGTGTAAAAATACGCATTTCGCAAAAAAGTGTAAAAAAGTGAAAAAAGTGAATAATAATTTTATAACAATAATGTTATATAACTTTTTTGTTATAAAATTAATTAATATATAAACGTTAAAAATAATATTTTTGTTTATTTTATGACAAAAATTTTTCAGTGAAAAAATACAATTTTTCACTAAAACCTGTAAATAAGCCAAAATTTGAGGGGGGGGGGTAGCTTTTAATAGAAAATTTAAAATTAATAAAAATAGAGTAAATATACATTTATTAAAAAAATGTAACATCTTTTCTGTATGCAAAAAAAATTATAAAAAATTAAATTCAAGCAAAAATATATAAAAATATTCAAGTTTTTTTGAATATTAATTTAAAATCTTTGAATGAATGTTCATTTGTTCTGGAGGCAAAACGAAAAAAATTTGCGTTAGAAATTGACAAAAAAGTTCAGAGATGTAAAATAAAAAAGTCAGTTATGACTAAAAAACGAAAAAGGAGAATTATTTGGAAGGGTTATTAAATTATATTATCCCTATAGTGATTGGATTCATTTTTGTTTACTTCGTACCTATATGTACAGACAAGCTTATAGAGTACAAAGAAAATAAAAATGGAAAACCTTATAGTCATATGCACAGTTCGAAAATATTCGGTTACTTTTTATCATTCACTGTTGGGGTATTGGTATCTTATTTAGGACTTATATATTTTCCGCTTTGGAAATTTATATTTCTATTAATATTTTCATTTATTGCATGTGTTGGAACCTTAGTGGATAATAAAGTAAGAATTATTGCAAATGAAATGATATTATTAATGGTTGTAATAAGTATACCATTTAGACTTATTGATGGCGGTATAATTTATTTATTAAATAGTATAGCTTCATCAATAGGGACTTTTATATTATTAGTCGGAAGTTTCTTAATCTTTGGGAAGTTTTTATTTAAGACTGTGCCCGGAGGAGCCGGAGACTTAAAACTAATGATGGTTATGTCTTTTTTATTAGGCTATCCTGATTTAATATTTGGTATCTTTATTACTATGAGTGTCATGTTGGCTTACATAGTTTATGGTTTGATGACACATTATCTAACCATGAAGTCATATATTCCACTAGCTGGATTTATTATGATAGGAATTGTAACAGGACTTATAAATAAAGGAGTTAATTTATGGATGCTATTAGAAAAGATTTTAAAGTTACTATCGTAGATACTTATAAATTTATTACACAAGAAGAGAAAGGTCAATCAATGGTCGAGTACGGGATTATACTTGCTTTGATTGTAATTGTCGGATTTATCGGACTTTTAGCCCTAAGTGGCAATCTCAAATCTCTATATCAGGAAGGTGTTTTTACAAAAATTAAAAATGCATTTCTTGGAAAAATATAATTTATTAATTATCAGAAGATAATTCACATTTTCAAAAAAAAAAAAAAAATATATAAAAAAACAAGG